>CAIQUX010000029.1 GCA_903875055.1 uncultured Bacteroidota bacterium | reverse complement strand
GATTGCCCCTAACAATGTTGTTGGTGAAAATAATGATGGTGGTGACAATAGCAATAGGGCGACCCTTGTGGTTGCCCCCAACAAAGATGGTGGTGAAAACAATGATGGTGTTGACAATAACAATAGGGCGACCCTTGTGGTTGCCCCCAACAATGATGGTGGTGAAAACAATGATGGTGTTGACAATAACAATAGGGCGACCACAAGGGTCGCCCCTACCAAAACCATTGGTGATATGATGGACGCATTTAAATCAATAACCACGGTTGAATATATCCGTGGGGTAAAAACATTGGGATGGCCGCGGTTTGATGGTACATTGTGGCAACGCAATTATTATGAACATATCATACGCGATGAGGAATCATACCTTCAGATTTCAAATTATATACTAAATAATCCGGCAAAATGGGCAGAAGATAAATTTTATATGCAATGAAATTCACTGAAGAAAAATTAGAGAGGGCGTTTACCGAGTTGCTGGGGCAGGAAGGCTTTCCCCATCATTTGGGTATTACGATTATTCGTAAGCCTGACGAAGTATTGATAGAAGAAGATTTGCAAAACTTTCTGTTGATGCAATACGCTGGTCAGGGAATCACCGTAAACGAAATCAAATCAATTATTCTTCAACTTAAATCACTTTCTGCTTCTGACCTATATGAGAGCAATAAAACATTTGTAAAAATGCTTTCAGATGGTTTTATTCTCAAACGAGAAGACCGCAATCAAAAAGACATTTATATACAACTTATTAATTATGCCGGGTTAAACAAACACCGCCAACCCGAAGCAGATCAATTACTTTCCATTTTTGCTGAACCTGAAGAAGCCTATCAAGCCGACAATAATATTTACAAGTTTGTCAACCAATTAGAAATTGTTGGTTCTGAAAAACGTATTCCTGATGGTATTGTCTATATCAACGGTTTGCCATTAGTGGTATTTGAATTCAAATCTGCCATTCGTGAGGAAGCCACCATTTATGATGCCTTCAAACAATTAACGATACGGTATCGACGAGACATTCCGGAACTCTTTAAATACAACGCCTTCTGTGTTATCAGCGATGGGGTAAACAATAAAGCAGGTTCCTTCTTTGCTCCTTATGAGTTTTATTATGCCTGGCGTAGGGTAGCAGGTTTAGCAAAAGAAGTAGATGGCATTGATAGTATGTATACACTCATACAGGGCATGTTTCACAAAAACCGATTGCGGGATATAATTCGAAACTTCATTTACATTCCTGACAGTTCAAAAAAGGATGAGAAGATAGTTTGTCGCTATCCGCAATACTATGCAGCCAGAGCCTTATATGATAATATTATACTTGCTCAAAAGCCACAAGGAAATGGAAAGGGAGGAACTTATTTTGGTGCGACAGGTTGTGGAAAGAGCTACACCATGCTTTACCTGACCAGGCTTTTAATGAAGAGTGAATACTTTGGAAGTCCTACGATAGTATTAATCACAGACCGCACCGATTTGGATGTCCAACTTTCGGAGCAATTTGTCAATGCTAAAAGCTTTATAGGAGACAACACCGTGGTAAGCGTAGAAAGCAGAGCCAATTTGAGAGAATTAATTCAAGGCAGACAAAGCGGAGGTGTATTCTTAACCACCATACATAAGTTTACAGAAGATACTGAACTGCTGACAGATAGAACCAATGTCATTTGTATTTCAGATGAAGCACATAGAAGTCAGGTAAACCTTGATCAAAAAGTAAAGGTTACGGAAAAAGGAGTTACAAAGACCTTTGGTTTCGCCAAATACCTGCATGATTCATTACCCAATGCCACCTTTGTCGGTTTCACCGGAACTCCCATTGATGCAACACTGGATGTGTTTGGGAAAGTGGTTGATGCCTATACAATGACGGAATCGGTGAAAGATGAAATAACAGTGCGTATCGTATATGAAGGCAGGGCCGCCAAAGTATTGCTGAATAATGCAAAACTGAAGGAGATTGAAGAATACTATGCACGATGTGCGGAAATAGGAAGTAATGAAAATCAGATAGAACAAAGTAAAAAGGAAATGGCACAGATGTATGCCATTATCGGAGATCCTGATCGTTTAAAGGAAGTCGCAAATGATTTCGTGAATCATTATGAGAAACGTGTTTCGGAAGGTTCTACGGTGATAGGTAAAGCCATGTTTGTGTGCAGCACAAGAGAAATAGCCTATGAGTTGTATAAATACATCCTTGCATTAAAACCGGCATGGAATGTAATACGGGCAGCGGAAGAAGGTGTAGAACTCACCGATAAACATAAGCGAGAACTAAAACCGATTGAACGAATCAAATTGATCGCAACCAGAGGACAAGATGACCCAAAGGACATGTATGATTTGTTGGGAACTAAAGATCAACGTAAGGAACTTGACCGGCAATTCAAAAACGAAAAATCGAATTTCAAGATTGCCATAGTGGTGGATATGTGGCTCACTGGTTTTGATATTCCTGCCTTAGACAGTATTTACATTGACAAACCAATTCAGCGCCACAATTTAATACAAACCATTTCACGCGTAAACCGCAAGTTTGAAGGCAAGAACAAAGGATTGGTAATCGATTATATAGGTATCAAAAATCAAATGAATCTGGCCTTGAAGCAATATAGCGAAGGTGACAAAGACAATTTTGAAGATATTGCAGAATCCATCATCATCGTACGAAACCATGTAGACTTGTTGGCCAAACTGTTTCACACATTTGATAGTTCAAAATATTTTCAAGGCACAACCATTCAGCAATTGAATACATTGAATTTGGCCGCTGAGTTTGTGCAGCAAAGCAAGGAATTTGAAACCCGATTTATGGGTTTGGTAAAGCGATTAAAGGCAGCTTATGATATTTGTGCAGGAAGCGAACAACTGACTCAATCAGAAAGAGATTATACGCACTTCTATTTGGCGATTCGTTCCATCATCTTCAAATTAACGAAAGGAAATGCACCCGACACGGCACAGATGAACGCCAAAGTCAGGGAAATGATAAAGGAAGCGTTGCAAAGTGAAGGCGTGGAAGAGATTTTTAAACTCGGTGATGAAAACGAAACGGAACAAGACCTGTTCGATGAGGATTATCTGGCGAAGATTGATAAAATCAAATTGCCGAATACCAAAATAAAATTGCTTCAACAACTGCTTGCAAAGGTGATAGGAGAAATCAGAAAGGTTAACAGGGTAAAGGGCATTGACTTTTCAAAAAAGATGCAGGCTTTAGTAGAGCGTTACAATAACAGAGATGCCAATGATATTCTCAGAAGTGAAGTCTATGAGGAGATGGCAAATGCGTTAACCGATTTGATTTGGGAAGTCCACCGTGAGTTTTCAGCCGGTGACGCCTTAGGAATTGACTTTGAAGAAAAAGCCTTTTATGATATCCTGAAATCATTATGTGTCAAGTATGATTTCAAGTATCCTGAAGATCAGCTGATTGAATTGGCAAAAGCCGTGAAAGAACTTGTTGAAGGACAAGCGAGATATCCAGATTGGAATAAGCGTGATGATATTAAGTCGGCCTTAAAAGTAGGCCTGATACTTCTGCTGGACGAATTCGGTTATCCTCCTGTTGAAAGAGATGAGGTTTATGTCGAGATATTTGAGCAAGCAGAGAATTTTAAGAAGAATAATATGTAACTGGATTTTTTTACGTTGAATATGAAATCAGATTAATTATTTCTTAAACACATAATAAAGTAGAGCAATGGAATATTCTAAACCAAGATTAACGGGGAACCTGAGAATTAGCAGCCCTAAAGGATTTTTGAAGACTTTAATACCGGTGGATGATGTCATTTACACCGATTCTCGTGGTGAATACCGACTTTTTAAAGATCCTAGTGGTGCTTTAAAAGGGAAACGCAGAACCAACGAACAGATTCGACTGGGTGTAAAAATTGAAAATTTGGAAAACATCGTAAAGATTTATAGTTCAGACTGGTAATTAATCAATTCTTTCGTGATTGAAATTCGGTGTTTTCAGTCTATTAATGAATCAAATCAAAATAATACTATTTCTATGACAACATATTCCCATACTATCAAACTCAATGACACCGAAATTATCATGCTTAAATCAGCGTTGAAATTGTTGATTGAGAATTGTGAAGAACATCTTAAGGTTGGTGATCGAATGCCTTACTTGGCTCATAAGGATTCAGCAGAACGAGTGCTGAAGAAACTTTACAGCAATACCATTCAAACAAGCAGCAATACTTTCTTTGGGAATAAGAAGGAGGATGGGATGTAATATCCACTCACTCGAGAATGAGGCTTTGGAAGTACGCGACAGCTTCTCGTGCTGTATTGCAATTTCTATCCATTAATTTTTATGAAAGGAATGATATTTTAAAAATACGAGATGCCAGCACAAAAAGGCAAGACCTCAATCTCGCTAGTGAATGCTTTTAGTTATCAATTGAATTTAATTCAATACATTGTTTTCGATAAACGATGATCGTTTATCGCTGCAAGCGAATCATATGAAACTTCGAAGCGAAGGACGCTGATATAAAATCCTATAAGGTTTTTTGAAACCTTATAGGATTAGGTTAATGATGGTACAACTATAACAGCGACTCGCTGGAAGCTAGGTATAATTGCACAAGGCAGGCAATAAAGTAGTTTAATTGTCGTTTATACTTTCTACAAAACCAAGCCTCTATGTTGACAGCAAGTAAACTGCCCATTTTTATAGCCGTGAACCTTGGCATGGAAGCAGGCATTTACTATTGGTCGGCTTGGACAGCCACATTAGAAGAGAGTAATCTGTTTTTCATAGAACCTAGCTATGTTTTTGATAAATGTGCCCGTATTTCAGGTAGAGTATCCGCGGTATTGAATGTAATGATATTGTTCATGATCGCATGGTTCGGGTTGAAGGAAATCTATGCCGGGAAAATGTACCTGGATATGTTTCAGATCTTAATCACCTTGTTTGCCGTGAATCATCTGATACACTTTTTTTATCTCTATCAAAATTTTAAGCAACATGCCCTGCTGCTTAAACCAGCTGAAAATAAGCATGGTATCTTTACCACTGTCTGTATTCTGTTGGTTCCGGTCATTCTATGGTCATGTAAACATGTAAATGGTGTGCTTTACTCCTGCCTTCTATTGCATCTGTTCAATGTTAGCTATATCATAATCGATATTTTTAATAACAAGATAAAACAAGGAAATAAGGCCTATCATAATAAACTGGGTATACTTGTCACATCAGTTGCTTGTCTGTGCGTACTCTATAGGATATTTAGCGAATACTGATCTGTAATGGTGACGCAAAAGACACTTTCCAGAACGGGGCATTGAGACAGCTACTTTCTTAAAAAATTATTAGAGCTACCCATAATACCCGCGTTCGCTTATTCCCATGGTTTGTGTCTCCACAAACCATACATATTATTTATTGAAGAAGGTTTGTGAGGACACAAAGCTTGGATTCGTTCTTATCAAGGGATAAGATTTAATTATCTTTGAAGCCTGCTATGATTCATTCAATAAGCTGATCAGTATCTTGGTTATCATCATTCAATAAAGCACATCTATATGAAGCAACTATGTATTTTGATTTGTCTGTTTGTTACAGTCAATACTTACGGGCAATCTGCGGCGGAGTCTCTGCAAAAAGGTATTGAAAAGCATAATGCCAAAGATTATGAAGGGGCCATTAAGGAGTATACTAATGCCATCAAAGCCGATAAGAAATTAAGAGACGGCTACTATAACCGGGGTGTATGTGAACAGGCGTTGATTGACATGAAAGCAGCCAGAAAGGATTTTGATAAGACCATAGAGATAGATCCTTCTTTTGTGAAGGCCTATTATAGTCGGGCTACAATTGCGGTCAGCGAAGAACATTATAAGGAAGCCTTAAGCGATTTGGATAAGACCATACAATTAGACGCTAAAACTCCCAATGCCTTATCGCTGAGGGGACAGTTAAGAGCCCAAACGGGTAATAAGAAAGGAGCCTGTGAAGATTTTAATCTGGCCAAGGAATACGGTGATGCCAAAGCAGCGAAGTATTTGGCTCAATTTTGTGGTAATGAACAACAAGCCGGTGAATCATTGATGCTTGACTGGCCTGAAAGTGAAAACTGGAAGGTGGGTGATAATCAGGAGAATAATGAGCAACATGTACTAGATCTGATACATAGTAATGAAACCATCGAAAAGTGGACTGAATTAGGAAATATGACGGCATACAAAGGAATGACAGCTAAAATACCGATGGATAAGGCCATGGAACTGATGTTTGATCAGGCTAAAAAGAATGCACCGAAAGCTAAGTTGACTTTTCTTGAAAAGGATGAGAAAGCGGAGTATCCCTGGATACTTTTCACGATAGAGGCCCCGGGTTTTAATGATGATAAGACACCCGAATCGCAATTGTGGTATATCATACAAGGGAAGCAAGCCTTGTATACCAATTTCAGGGCTGTTAAGAAAGCAAGTATATCTGCCGCACAGAAAGAGAAATGGATGACGTTTTTCAAGACAGGTAAGATTGTCAATAAATAATACCTTCACCCAAGGATAATACGACGTCAGATGCAGGAGAACTACCACGAAGACCACACCTTTGATACGATCGACTTTACACAAGAGGTATTGCCAACAGGTGATTATGAGAATTGCCGTTTTATTCAGTGCGACTTTTCATCTATCGACTTGTCAGACAGGAAGTTTGCAGATTGCGAGTTTACAGCGTGTAATCTGAGTCTGGCCAAATTGAATCGTACTGCTTTCAGGGATATCATATTCAAGGAATGTAAGATGCTAGGCCTTCAGTTTGATCGTTGCAGTCAGTTTGGGCTTGCCTTTACATTAGATCATTGTAATCTGAATCATTCCTCTTTTTATCAGACTGTCCTTAAGAAGTCGCGATGGTCGAATTCGCAGTTTCATGAAGCCGATTTTACAGAATGTGATTTGAGTGGGGGTGTTTTTTGATGAGTGTGATTTCTTGCATGCTCATTTTGAAAAGACCATCCTTGAAAAAGCCGATCTGCGAACATCGTTTCATTATTCCATACATCCTGCATTGAACAGGATTAAGAAAGCGAAGTTTTCATTATCAGCGATCTCAGGACTATTAGATCAGTATGATATTGAGATCGATCGGAGTTTGTGAGGGTAGCGACGGATGTTGATCATTGCAAGGTCCTTTGCTTCGAAGTTTTATTATTTCATTCCCATGGTTTGTGTCTCCACAAACCATACATATTATTTATTGAAGAAGGTTTGTGAAGACACAAAGCTCGGATTAAACATCGGCAAGGCCTCAATCTCTCGCCAGTGAATGAATGATTCTAATCCTCTTTTGAACACACGAGATGCCAGCACACATTGGCAACGTCTCAATCTCGCCGAGTAAACTCGTTTATTGCTGCAAGAGATACTTATGTTCCCCGTTCTTAGAATCTAAAGTGTGAATTATACAATTTCTGTCAGTATTATGTAAGGTTATTTGTACGGTTTGTATTGACCTTTGTAGCATGCTGAGAATTCTATTACAATTAATCGTATTTTTATCCCGGAGAAAGTTATGGGTAAGGTCATTCAATAAAGTGCAAGTAGATGAATCAATTGATCTTTTTATATAAAATGAATTCCCATGAAAGTAGTTATAGTCATCGTGATCGTGCTGATCGTTGTTTTCCTTGTCTTTCAAATCTATACGACCATGTCAGTCAATAAGACAGAAACCCAGCCTTACAAGGTCATTCGGGTAGAGAAAGATTTTGAGATACGTTATTACCCGGCTGCTACCATGGCTATGATTGCATCTGCATCCACATCGTATCGTGATTTGGGGAATACAGGCTTTCGTACCCTGGCGAAATATATTTTCGGAGGCAACAGTGAAAAGAAACAAATCGCGATGACCTCACCCGTGCATATGGATATTGGAGACACACAATCCACCATGTCTTTTGTGCTTCCTTCAGAGTATACGCCATCGACAGTACCGACACCCTTAGACTCAGGAATATCTATTATTACATCGGCACCCGAATATGTGGCTGTCATGCGATTTTCAGGATTTGCGAATGCTAACAGTATACAATTACATATCAATCATCTCAGAAGGGCTTTGCAAGATAAAGGACTTTCGTTTTATGGCGATTTTCGTTTTCTGGGATATAATCCTCCGTATCAACTGTTTGGTCGAAGAAATGAAGTGATAGTGGCTTTGAAGTCGGAAAATTTTAATTAAGAGAATTTAATAAATGATTAAATAACGATACAATGAAACAATACAAAGTATGTAACCCTGTTAAAATGGGGAAGATGGATTTAAGAAACAGAATTGTGATGGCACCCATGACAAGATGCAGAGCGATCGGTAATATTCCGAATGATCTGATGGCCACCTATTATCAACAAAGAGCCACAGCCGGACTTATCATTACCGAAGGAACTTCACCTTCGCCCAATGGGTTGGGTTATGCGCGTATTCCGGGCATGTTTACTGAAGAGCAAATGCTGGGTTGGAAAAAAGTGACAACAGCCGTCCATAAAAGTGGTGGTAAGATCGTATTACAATTGATGCACACAGGACGAATCAGTCATCCCCTGAACATGGATAAGGATGCGCGTATCATAGCACCTTCAGCTGTGAAGGCAGCCGGTCAGATGTGGACGGATGCTCAGCAATTACAAGACTTTCCAGTTCCGAAAGCGATGACGGCTGAGGACATCGTTTCTACACGGGAAGAATATGTCAAAGCATCACAATTAGCTATCGAGGCAGGGTTTGATGGGGTAGAATTGCATGCAGCGAATGGTTATTTGCTGGAGCAATTTTTATCGCCTGTGAGTAATGTGCGTACAGATCAATATGGAGGTAATGTAGAAAACCGTTGCCGATTTGTATTGGAAACGGTTGAAGCGGTTGCGAAAGCGATCGGAAAGGAAAAGACCGGTATTCGTTTATCGCCCTATGGTGTGGCAAGTGATATGCCTATTTATCCTGAAATCAGTGAGACCTATGATTATCTCTCCACCGAGCTTGATACTTTAGGTATAGCGTATATCCATCTGGTCGATCATTCGGCAATGGGTGCACCGGCGGTTCCGATAGAAATTAAAAAACTGATCCGGACGAATTTTTCGAATACATTGATCCTGTGTGGCGGTTATGATATTGACAGGGCCGAAGAAGATGTTGAAAGTGGCTTATGTGATCTTATAGGATTCGGTCGCCCTTTTATCAATAATCCTGATTTGGTAGAACGTTTAGAACGTCATCAGGAACTCTCACAACATCTGAAGACAGACCTGTTCTATTCAGCCGATGAGAAAGGCTATACTGATTATCCAACTTTTAAATTACCGGTAGTTCATCAAATCACTTAAAGAATAAGAGTAAATTTACTTCTCTGCTGTAGTATGTAGAATGCAAAAGGAGAGGTTTTGAAGATATCCTTCAAGAAATAAAATTGACAGTAATAGAAAAATGATGAAAAAGGCAGTACTCAGTTTTATCTTATTGACATTGATCACTTTTGCATATGCTCAATATCCAGTCATACATACGAATCGACCAAGGATTTATGCAGACTCTACAAGAATAGCCTGGCTTCAAGCCAATATACTGACTCCAGGGGACTGTCAGACCACCTTCAATAATATAGTATATGCCTATAACAATTGGTGGATTAATGACCCTCAGTTATATCTCTTAGGTACAGATTCCACACTTTGGACTTGGGACTGGAACTCGCAATGGGCAGCAGACCAGGCACAATTATCACTATTGATTTTCAAATTAACAAACGACCCATTGGAATTGAAACGCTGCCGTTTTATTGCGCGGCAAGTGATGAATACAATCGATACAACAAATTTTGCCACCATGGGTTGGTATCCAAAAGAAGATTTGTTGCGTAAGATGAGTGGAAGCGGCGACTTGTTTCTTGACTGGTGCTACAACAATTTTCCAATTGCACTCAGAGATTCATTGGAACAATCGATGTATAAGATGAGCAGGGAATTTATGAATACCTACATTTATTCAAGCGCAGGAACAAGTTATGTATCAAGTCATAATACCTGGAATAACATTTTTTGCAATCAAAATGCATTGGTTCTTCACCAGGCACCCGGTTTGTCATTAGCACAGCAAGACACCGTGAACCAATGGTATCAAAATGTTTACGATAAACATATCAACGGGTTTATTCCTTGTTGGACATATTACCGTGATGACGATGGTGGTTGGAACTGGGGCGCAGCCTATGCTATGTGGTCGCTTACCGACCAGTTTCAATTGTTTGAGAATATGCGCGTAGGTACGAACAAAAATTTTTATACGGATTTGCCTTGGGTCAAGAATAGTATCAATCAATACATTTATTTCATTCAACCCAATCAAAAATGTATTCATTTGGGTGATGGTGAAACGAATATTGCCGGTGACAGGGTGATGTATTTACACGCCCGTATCTTTAATGATCCCCGTAGTTTATGGATGGCGCAATATTACTCCCAACCTGCTTTCACCGGTAATACCATGGATAAATTTACAAAACTGTTATACAAGGATTTTACGATGCCCGTTGTTACCCAACCAGACAATCCTTTATATTGGTGGGCTGATAAAGTGGGACTGTCTGTATGTCGTTCATCATGGAGCAGCGATGCCACAATGATCACTTATTATGATGCACCAAGTAAGAAATCGGCCCATGAGCATCGTGAAAATAATTCATTTACTATTTTCAAAGACAAGCCATTGCTCATAGAATCCGGGTATTATGACACATATGGTGGCAATCACTACATCAACTATTATCAGCGAACTATTGCCCATAACAGTATTTGCGTCTATGACTCTGCAGAGAGCTATACTTGTTTTGGGAATCCTGCATCTAACGATGGCGGGCAAATAGAATCGGTGGCATTACAAAATTATAATGATATTTTTCTTCCGCAGAACCAACGGGGCGCATGGATACAATATGCTTCGGGCGCTAAGTATACCTATCATGTTTCAGATGCTCAATTGTCTTACAATTCGAACAAGGTTGATTTTTTTCGCAGGAGGTTATTATATCTTAATCCAAACAAGGTAATCGTGATTGACCATGTTCACTTAACTAATATCGGCACAAATCAAAGAGATATCAAATGGGTTGGGCATTTTGCGAACCAACCTGTCATCAGTGGAAGTATTCTTAGTACCGAGGTGGCCGGGCATATTGAAACGTTCAGCGGTAAGGATTATACAGCATCAAATGGCAACGGAAATCTTGCTATTCGAACATTGTTGCCCGATAGCACAACCACGACACTCATAGGCGGAGCCGGTTATGAGTATTGGGTCGATGGGGTGAATTATCCTCCTTTGGTAAGCCCTGACACCAGTTACTACACACCGGGAAATTGGAGAATTGAAGTCAGGCCTAAGACCATCACAGATACAATTGTTTATTTACATACCATACAAATTGGTGACAGTCTGAATAGTTCAGTGGCGGGTGGCATAGCATTTCAAAACAACGTTTCTGTGGGTGCTGACTGGAACGATACGTTATATTTCTTTTCAGGTAACTCAGACACAGGAAAAGTCTATCATTTTTTTAATCAGGTACATGGTAACAGAACCATTGGAATTTTTGCAGCAGATTTGCATGTCGGTTCATATTTTGTGAAGGTCGATGGATCTATCGTTTCAACAGCTCTTACAGATACAAATGGTATTTTGCAAACTTCATTGATACTCTTGCCAGGAAATCATTTAATTGAAATCGTGAAAAACCTTACTTCAATTGGCCATCAGTTATATGCCGACAATGCAATACTTATTTACCCCAACCCGACACAAACAGAATTGTATGTTGATATTAAATCATTTTCGCGAAAGGTTGAAATTGAAATTTTCAATTCAATAGGACAATTAATGCAACGTACGTCGAATACGACGAAGTTGAATGTAGCCTCATTCAGCAAAGGGATATATACCATCAAGGTCAAGCTTGACAGAAACTCTTATGTGGAACAATTCATAAAGGAATAATATGCAACGTTAAAATTGATATCGGCAGAAAAGGGCGGATGATCACAAGAACTTTATGAAATAAATGTTTCCGTCGTAATGAACATTGTGTCTTTCATGAATGTTGCTGGCGTAGGATAGGAGAGTTGTCTGCAATCTCATTGGGCAAATCGCCTCTATCGTTGCTGTAAATTGCTAACAGGCACATTGCCCGATGTAGGAAAAAGAGTGATGGTTAACGATACGATTTAAAAAAATTTTGGTATGCGCAGATCCTAATTTGCAAGGCGTTTAGGTACCCTGAAAGATTAACGGATCAGGGTGATATCACCTTTCAATACATAGTCTTTATTATTGTAACGGCAATGATATCTGGCTACATAATAATAAGTACCTATTTCGGATTGGCCACCTTTGAAATTACCATTCCAGGTATCGAACAGGCTTTGTGATTTGAAGACTTCTTGTCCCCATCGATTATAAATCCTGAAATCTTTCAGATCAACTCCGAAGGTATTCACTAAGCCGATTTCATCATTCTTTCCATCATTGTTCGGTGAGAATGCATTAGGAATAAAAACAGGGCAACCACAATCAGGATTGGCAAAATCAATTTTCACTGTGTCGCTTGCAGAGCAATTCCTGACTGTCACACGCACCCAATACATGCCATCTGTACTGACTGTATAAGTTGCTTTCGTGGAGTTATCCTGCCAAAGATATTTTGCATTGGAAGTAGTTGCATCTAAAAAGACCGTCCTGTCAGGGCATAAACTTTGATCAGGGCCAAGATCCACTACAGGTCTTTCGTTGACTACCACATTGATGGTGTCTCTGTCTTTGCAACTGTTGATAGCCACCTCGACCCAATAGGTTCCTCCTTGTGTGACCGTGAGTGTCGAGTTCGTCGAATTATCCGACCATAGATAGGTGACATTCGTTGATGCAGCATTCAAGACTAAAGTCTCTCCCTGACATAAGATGGTGTCTTTGCCAAGATTAACATACGGGGTAGGATTGATGGCAAGAACAGTACGGATAATACTGTCGCATCCATTAATTGTATGGAGGCTATCTGTATAGACACCTGAACTGTGTTGCCAATGTCCTCCGGCCAAGATGCTATCACCCTGACAGATTGTTTTCGTATTCGTTTTGATATACACAGGATGTACGATCAAGGTAGTAAATATAAAACTGTCGCAACCTGTCACTGTACTGAGCGTATCGACAAATACACCAGCCAAATGTCGCCAGGCACCACCAAGGAATAAACTGTCGCCGGCACATATGGCTGCCGTTGTATTGGTACTTACTAAAGCAGCGATATTGACTATATGCGTTACAATACTGTCGCAACCTGAAGAAGCAGTCAATGTATCGTGATACGTGCCGCTTACATGTCGCCAGGTTCCTCCTGCAAAAACACTGTCGCCGAAACATAAAGAATGATTTTGTGTTGAAGCGGCAGGAGGTAATACAGTGAGGACACTTGAAATGATACTGTCGCAACCATTTGCCGCTATAAGTGTATCGTTGAAAGTCCCGCTCAGGTGATGCCATACGCCGGCAACTAAGAGACTATCGCCATTGCAAAGAGTATGGTTTTGTATCGTATAGACCGGTGCACAAGCCGAACAGACATCGAATATCTTGTAACTATACCATGTAAAATCAGCCACGTTGAAAAGCCATACATGACAATTGGCCCAGGAAGTTCTGAAAGAGCTAGTAGTGACAGCTGTAGCCGGTAATTGACTGGTGCCCGCATAAGCACCATTCGCTTTATTATACACATACACACGTTTATTGACATAATCCAACAAGGCAATTTCCTTGCCGGTACAACCTGTATACATCAATGTAGTAGAATTGAGATTAGAGATAGCCACGGGTGTGCCTGTAATAGGATAAGAACCCAACAAGGCATTTGTAGTGCGGGAGTATCTGTAGATTGTGCCATTGAAATAATAGAGTATTTCATATGCCTGCCAGTCAAGATCGCCGCAGCTTTGTGCGTCGGGTTGATTCATGCCTGAAAAAATAGTCACACCGGTACTTAGCGCATAGCCGCTTCCATTTAAATCGGCCTTCCAAATGCCTGAAGTATTATATCCGTTTCCTTCAAGTTGATTCGTTGTTGGATTCCACCACATGCCTCTCCAATCGAATCCGGCTGTGGTTTGACTTAAAGGAACCGAAGTCGCACTCCATGTTTCAAGAGGAAAGCTGCTGTTCCCTGCCCGTACACCATAGTACAAATTCTGATTTGGATTAAAAGCTACACCGCTGTTGTTGAAGCAATTGGTATTCTGATGCACCAAGGTATTACCCGGGGTTGCATTCGGCAACAAGATACATTGTGCATTGAGAAGGGAAAAAAAGACAAGAAATAGCTGTACGAGGAAAAGTTTTTTCATAATCAAAGAATGTATGTAAAGAATGAAGCTTTAGAGATAGTTTTTATTTTTTGTTTTGTGCTGACATCATCGTTCATGCTACTGAAAATACAATGAGCCTACCAAATTTACATTGTTTAACCCGTAAACGCAAACGGCATTGAAAAAAAGTAAATGCCAACAGCAGAAGTCTTGTTTATTCATAAGTACTTACAGACGAGAAATCAAGCCTTAACGTTTGACGAGAATCAATGTATCGTTTCATGTTGTCAATCAACTATATACAAAATCATGTGATTGCATTTCGAACAAATGAGACTAACTTTCCATGGCAAAAAATATATTTCACTCATAAAACATCGGTTTAATGAAGTCAGGCCGGACTTTAGAGTAACATGACGGAAAGGAAAATAAATCATATGAAGTCAATAGCAATTGCGGTAATCTTATGTTTGCCATCTTACGGCCTATTCGCACAAGCGCATTCAAAAGGGATAGAACAGCTCACAGGACCTCTACCGGAATGCATGGTAACCTTGTATAATCCCCAAACTAAAACAATGAACAGTTCTTACCAATATGCAGACCGTTGGGATCTGGATGGCGATGGATTGAAAGATACAGTTTGGTTTGTAGGGAATGGAGGAGCGCATGCCTATTATTATCTGAGAGTTAAGTTGAGCAGTAAACGGAAAGCCATTGAATTTCCTTTCTTGCAATTAGATATGCCTTATCCGAATACGAAAGAACAGCTTGTGCAATATAAACATCATCCCGGTATTCAGTTTGTCGTACATGATTTCGATGGTGATGGAGTATCTGACATCTATCTTAATGCCGATAATACTTTCAGTGCTATACCGACTACCTGGAAACGGCGTGGTGTTCATTCGTTGTATGTTATCATGACCTACAGGAAGGGAGCACTCATGCTAAGGGATTACTAAATTCTTATGAATTTCCATTAGTGCCGAGATGTTCAATGGCTATCAGCAATGCCTTCTTAGCCGAAATGATTTCACGTTGTACATTCATTAGTGTGCTTGATTCTACCTCATTCAACAATCCGCTTTTGAGATAATTCATGATAGACAAATTTTCAACCTTCTCTTCATCCAATGTGCGTGCCATAATCGTCTCAATTTCATGCGTATTATCCGATGGATGGGTCAGCATTTTATGGATTTCAAGTTCAAAGGATTTCCAGTTAAGATCGATGATCCTGTTTTGTTTATGAAGTAGATCATTGGCAGAAGCCTTGAAATCTTCCAGATTATGATTGATATCCTTGAGCGATTTGGCGGCATACACACATTGTCGCACTGAATATTGATAGTCACTTAACTGCTTTATTTCCTGATCATGAAGTTCGTCTTGCTGAATTGAAGCCACATATTCAAGAAGATCGCCTTCGGTTTGTTTCAACCGGGTATAATCGTCATCGATAGTAGGGACGACATGAGAAATAGACTTAATCTGATTAATAAAACCGATGGCAGGTTCAGATTGTTTGCAAAGCAAACGATTGATAAATTTAATTGTTCGCATAATGAAAAGCCCGGCTTCAGTTTTCATAGCATCTGCAGCTAGTACCGGAAGGCTGGGCAAATTCCGGCTGATGTCGGAACTGGCAGAAGTGTCATCATTCCGGAAACGTTTTCCCATCCATTTGACAAATAGATTGAGGAAAGGAATGAACAACAGAATAGAGATGAAATTGATGATAGTCTGGAATAATACCAATCCTATCAATGGATCATGAATGGTAAAGATATCATTGATCAGATACAGTAGCCATTTTAAAAAAATCAGGGCAAATATAGCTGTGAAGATATTATAAATGAAATCAGACCATGCCACCCGCTTCTTATCGGCTGTCCCTTTCATGCCCCATATCAGTATCTTGATGGTAGTGCCCACTTCTGAACCGATGATGATAGCGGCGGCTGATTCAAAACTAAGGATACCTGAATAAATCGCTGTAAGGGTTATAGCCACTGTGGCCGAACTTGATTGTATGAGCGCAGTCAATACGAAACCTGCCAGCACGAACACTAACACTCCATGGTTCATATACGACTTCAGTTCGAATGATTTTACAAGTTCCAAAGCGGCATCTTTCATATAGGTGAGTCCCAGAAATAAGATGCCTAAGGCAAAAAGGATATTGAGTACCAGTCTGACTTTCTTTCGCTTATCGACGATAAACAAGCCTATAGCGGACAAACCGATGACAGGGAGTGCATACAATTGCATATCAAATTTAAAACCGAAGGCCGCCATGATCCATCCATCCAATGTGGTGCCGAGATTGCTCCCAAGTACCACTCCAAGAGCATTTCTGAAGGTGATGATGCCGGTTTCTACAAAGGCAAGTACCATGAGTGAAACAATCGAACTGCTTTGCAGGAGACAGGTGATGAGCACACCGCCGCTAATCGCTTTGAAAAGGTTATGAGTATTCTTCTTTAAAAAGACCTTTAATGAACGGCCCGAATTCTTCTTCACCAGATATTCCATTTGACTCATACCGTAAAGAAAGAATCCGATACCGGCCAGGAATTTCCAACTTTCAATTATATTCATGTGGCACAAATTTACGGATTATCAGCCGTCAATTTAAAACTCATTCTCGTTCTTCATGAATCAGGATGATAAGGTTCATTTTTTCATCCTGACCTTTACATGTTTATTTTATACGAATCAAATAAATAAGAATACACGTTGTTTATATTGAATATCATCCGGAATATATATCTTTATTCCAGATTATGATTACTGTTTTTAACCTTTGTAAATCCTATGATTCGATAGAAGCTCTAAAGGGCATCTCTTTCGATATACAGAAAGGCGAGTTTTATGGACTGCTTGGTCCGAACGGAGCCGGTAAGACAACCACGATTTCCATACTGAGTACCATTCTGAAACCTGATCAGGGTGAAGTAACCATCGCAGGTTTTGACCTTCAAAAGAATCCAATGGAATGTAAAAAGCACATCGGTGTGGTGCCGCAGGAATTAGCGTTGTACAATGATCTTACAGCCTATGCCAATTTACAGTTCTGGGGGAGTTTATATGATATCTCTGCTACAACCCTGAATACAAGGATTGATGAAACCCTGCATCTATTCGGATTATACGACAGAAGGAATGATAAGGTAAAAACCTATTCCGGGGGTATGAAACGTCGAATCAATATAGCCTCTGCCTTATTACATCGACCTGATGTGTTATTTATGGATGAACCGACAGTGGGCATAGATCCGCAGAGTCGTAACTTGATTTTTGAAGTGATGGAGAAATTGCATAAGGAAGGAATGACCATCGTTTATACCACTCATTATATGGAAGAAGCTGAACGTCTTTGTAACCGTATCGGCATCATCGATAAGGGGCGTATCATAGCACAAGGTACCCTTGATGAATTAAAGTCGTCGAGCGATATCGATGAAACCATCATGATCACTTTTAGCAATCTGACAGATACTCATTATGATCGTTTAGCAGAAAGCTTTGATGTATCGAAAGCAGGGGATCATGCCATACGTTTTATCAGTAAGGCGGTTCAACGTGATTTATCTGTCATCATCCTGAAATGCCATGAGGCCGGATTAGATATAACCGATGTCTCGATACAGAAAATAAATCTTGAAACTATTTTTCTTCGTTTAACCGGAAAGCAACTCCGCGACTGATTATGATAAGACTTGCCATCAAAGATCTCAGATTATTTGCCTCCGACAGGAGAGCCATCATCCTTAGTTTTGTGGTTCCTATTGCTCTGGTTACCTTGTTTGCTTTTGCCTTTGGCGGAGTCGGACAAAAGAAAGGCGAATCCAGACCTGCCACGATTGTGATTGCTGATGAGGATAAAAGTGAAGCGTCGATCAATGTCATTGCGAAATTGGATTCATTGAAAGAACTTGAAGTGTATCAGACTACCAGAGATTCTGCCGAAGCAATGGTGAAGAAAGGAGATGAAACAGCGGTGCTTGTATTTCATAAAGGATTTGCCGATTCAGTGAATGCGGGTACTAAACTCCCTGTTGAATTTGAATATGATGCGTCTAAAGAAGCTGAAGTAGGTATTTTACAAGGTTCATTGATCGGAAACCTGATGGGAATTATCGGTGGTAAGTCGATGGCTAAGGAAGCGATTGCCAATTTCGATAAGGAAAACCCGTCGATAGAAGAAGATTCGAGGAAAAGGATCCATGAACAGATAACGCAAAATTTTTCATCCGGAGAAACTAAAAAACAATCAGCTTCGTTTATCACATCCACTCCGCTCATTGCGGAAAAGCAAAATTCACCCGGTCTTATTCATGCTGTCGCCGGTACCTCTGTGATGATGTTATTGTTCTCTGTAGTTGGTATGGGTGTGAGTCTCTTGGATGAAAAGGAGCAAGGGACACTTAAGAAATTATTATATTCTCCCATCAGACCTGATACAATCCTGTTTGGAAAGATGTTGTATGTCAACCTGATCTCAATTTTTCAACTGGTCATCATGTTCATCTTTGCGAAGTTGGCTTTCGGTTTGGATATCATGCCACATCTAACTTCACTGATATTAATGATCATCGCCACGGCCTATGCCTGTTCAAGTTTTGGTGTATTATTAGCATCTATTGCTAAATCGCGTCAGCAGGTGCAGGCGTTTTCCACACTCATCGTCATGATAATGAGTTGTATCGGTGGCAGTATGATTCCAAGTTTTGCCATGCCGGTTTTTATGCAAAAGATGTCGGTGTTCTCGGTCAACTATTGGTCGATTCAAGGATTTTATGATATCTTCTGGCGCATGTTGCCCTTGCAAGATTCGACCTTCCTTAGCAGATTAGTCGTGTTGGTTCTGATTGGAACCACGCTGAATATAATCGCTTTGATCATGTTCAGAAGGAATATCCTTAAGATCGCCTAGGAGTAATTATTGGTAAGTTTATTTCACAGCGCTTCCATTCATAGCTTCGCCGTGTGGATTGATGAAGATTAGTTTGCCTTCAGCATTCTCTGCCATCAGTATCATACCATTACTTTCAATTCCGCGCATCTTACGTGGCGCCAGATTAGCGACCAAGGTCACTTGCATTCCTACAATCTCTTCAGGTGTATAATGCATGGCGATACCGCTCACGACAGTTCGTTGTTCAAAACCAAGATCAATGGTAAGTTTCAGAAGTTTATCTGCTTTCTCTACTTTCTCAGCTGTCAATATGTTACCGACCCGTAAATCAATCTTGTCAAAATCCTCGAACTGTATAGTTTCTTTCAAGCTCGTATGAACGGAAGAAGGTTCATCATTGGCTTTACCAGCTGCTGTTTCTTGTGCAGAAAGGATCAGGCCGTTCTTTAACTTCTCGGATTGAAATACGATCTGTTCATCTTCGATTTTCTTAAACAATAATTCAGGTGCGTTCATGGGATAGCCTTTTTGCAATAATTTCAAACTTCCGCTGTTATCCCAATCCAACATACGATCCACTACCTTCATCATACGGCACATCTTAGCTGCGGTAAATGGAAGGAAAGGATTGATAAAAATGGCAAGATTGGCGCATAATTGCATACATATATGCAGGCTATTATCGATCGACACCTGATCATCTCCTTTTTTCCATGGCTCTTTATCCTGAAGATATTTATTTCCTTCTCTTGCCAGATCAATAACTGCAAAAAGGCCTTCTCTGAATTTATAATGTTCGATACAATTGGATACGGTTTCTTTTGTCTTGACTATCTTGTCGAATAAAGCATCATCTTTTTCATCTTTCGCATCAAGGTGAAAAGGTGGTATTTTTCCGTTACACAATTTATGGACCAACACAAAAGCCCTGTTCACAAAATTTCCGAAGATGGCTACCAGTTCGCTGTTGACACGTTCCTGAAAATCTTTCCAGGTAAAATCATTATCCTTATTCTCCGGCGCATTGGCACAGAGTACATAACGAAGAGCGTCCTGCATGTCAGGAAAATCTTTGACATATTCATCGACCCACACAGCCCAGTTACGACTCGTACTGACTTTTTCACCTTCGATGTTCAGAAATTCGTTGGCAGGCACATTTTCAGGTAAGATGAAATCGCCATGGGCCTTCAACATGGCAGGGAAAATGATGCAATGAAAAACGATATTATCTTTACCAAGAAAGTGCACAAGCTTAGTATCATCCTTACACCAATAATCACTCCATTGCGGTGTCAGTTCTTTGGTTGCCGAGATATAACCGATTGGGGCATCAAACCACACATATAACACTTTCCCTTCCGCATCCGGTAAAGGAACTTTTACACCCCAGTTGCTGTCGCGGGTCATGGCGCGAGATTGGAGCCCGTTATCGAGCCAGCTTTTACATTGGCCATACACATTGTTTTTCCAATCCTTATGTTCTTCCAATATCCATTGCTTTAGCCAGACTTCATAGTTTTGAAGAGGGAGATACCAATGTTTAGTGACTCGTTTGACTGGCGCAGAATTGCTGAGTGTGCTTCTTGGATTGATCAGTTCATCCGGACTTAAGGCCGAACCGCATTTTTCACATTGGTCGCCATACGCATTCGGATTGCCGCATTTAGGGCAGGTGCCGGTAATATATCTGTCGGCCAGGAAGGTTTGTTTCTCTTCATCGAAATATTGTTCTGATTCTTTTTCTTCAAAAAGATTCTTATCATATAAAGTCTTGAAAAAAGCCTGTGATGTTTCGTGGTGAACCTGATTGGAAGTCCTTGAAAAGATATCGAATGAAATTCCCATCGTCTGAAGACTTTCATTGATGATGGTATAGTATTTATCTACGATGGCCTGCGGAGTCACGCCTTCCTTCATGGCACGAATCGTAATCGGCACACCATGCTCGTCTGTGCCGCAGATGAATTTCACATCTTGTTTTTTTGCCCTTAAATAACGGGCGTAGATATCGGCGGGTAAAAAGTTACCGGCCAAATGACCGATATGAACCGGCCCATTGGCATACGGCAAAGCCGCGGTCACTAAATGTCGTTTAAATTCTTTCATGCGTTAAAGTCAGTGTGTTATTCTTGATTTTCTTTTTTATTCATCATGTAACTGTATATGGTCAAACCGATTCTGACGATTCCCAAAAAAATCATGACGATAGATAAGGGCGGGAAACGATGGTTCATATAGGTCATGATTCCCAAAATCAGCATCAATGGCCCGGTAATAAAACCCATGTTTCTGCTCACGCTAAACTTATCCATTCTGTTAGTTTTTTATATATTTGGGCAAAGTTACTATTTCACACTTTAGATTGCTGACTTTTTTGGTTTTAAATATCATCGATGTATGTTATCAGAAAAGGCTTTCTAAAAACCAGTGAAACATAGATAAAACCTGCTTTGCATTGACAATGACTGTGATTCCCTCATATTTAAAACCTGGTGACACTATCGGTATTACCTGTCCTGCCGGCGCCGTGAATCTTGTTGACATGGAACCCATGTTTACACAATTGAGGGAATGGGGGTATACCTTAAAAATAGGTAAGAACGTCGGTAGCAGCTATTTTAAATTTTCTTCAACTGACGATGAACGTCTTGACGACCTGCAACAGATGCTTGATGATGAAAGTATACGTGCCATTCTATTTGGGCGAGGAGGTTATGGTGTCGTGCGTATTATTGACCGACTTGATTTTACGCGATTTTTACAACATCCGAAGTGGTTATTGGGGTATAGCGATATCACTTGTTTGCATTCTCATATACTGACACAATTCAATATTGCCTCTATTCACGGACATATGGGAGCTGGTTACCGCCCCGAAAACAAGGATGAGTATTCGACCCTTCAAATCAATGAATTGCTGAAGGGCACTCCAATTCAATATGAAATTTCTTCAAACATCATGAACAGGACTGGTAGCTGCATCGGGAAATTGGCAGGTGGCAATTTGGCCTTATTATCTGACCTTATAGGCACTAAAAGCGATATCAACACTGATGGCTCCATTATTATGATAGAAGATATTGGAGAATATAAATACAATATCGATCGTATGTTGTGGCAACTGCTCAGAGCGGGAAAATTGGATAAGTTGGCTGGCCTCATCGTTGGTGGTTTCACCGATACGCAAGATAATGAGACACCTTTCGGTATGACAGAATACGAAATCGTATGGGAGAAAGTAAAGGATTTTAATTATCCTGTTTGTTTTGATTTTCCTGTAGGTCATCAACCCAAAAACTGGCCATTAAAGATGGGTATTGAATATGAATTGAAAGTTGAATCCGATCAAGTGTTGTTGAAAGAGATTTTGTCAGACTAGTACACATGCATGTCTAAAATCGTGTAAACAGATCAGGATGCGGAGCCGGTTTTGTTTGAAAATGAAAGCGTAAATGTGGTACCCTGACCCAATTCGCTATCGACATGAATTTTTCCGCCATGTGCATCCACAATTTTTTTGACATAGGTCAGTCCGAGACCGAAGCCTTTCACATCATGGAGGTTGCCCGTATGAGCGCGATAAAATTTTTCGAAGATATGATTCATAGTCTCCTTGCTCATGCCGATACCATTATCCTTAATCTTCAATTGTAGTGATTGTCCGAGCGTATTGGTTTCGATATGTATGGCTGGATTTTCTCTGGAATATTTGATGGCATTATCGATCAGGTTGAAAATGATATTTGAGAAATGAACTTCGTCGGCATAGATCACACTGTTGCTTGCATTCAGCGTAGTTGTAAGCGTAGCTCCTGCCTCCTGCATCTGTAAGGTTACATTTTCAGCCACTTTTTGAATAACGATATGGACATCGAGCTTGCGTAATTGTAGTTTGATCTCCTCACGTTCCAACTGCGCTGACTGCAAGATCTTCTCCACTTGTTTATTCATACGTCGATTTTCCTCTTTAATGATGCCTGAATAATACAGAATTTGTTCACGGTTATTAATCACCTTTTCATTCTTCAGGGCATCGGTAGCAAGTTGTATGGTCGCAATCGGTGTTTTAAACTCATGAGTCATGTTGTTGATGAAATCAGATTTGATTTCGGATAGCTTTTTTTGGCTCAGCATAGTTTTAAGCGTCAATAGAAAAGCGGTGATGATGATCGACGTGAATAACACTGAACCGAGCAATAACATGGCAAAATGATTCTGAAAATAACTTTCAGGCTGAAGGATGAATACATTTAGTACTTCGGTGTTCATGATCGTATTTTCAGTAGTTAGAAAAATTTGACGGTTATTAGGGTCATCCAGATATTCCATCTTGTATCCACTGCTGAACATGGTTGGCAAACGGGCTTCGTTTGTGATACAGAATTCGAACGATTGCTTTATCTTCTTCATCCTGAGTTCATGCTTGATGATATCATGCAACTGGAAATTTGAAATGACCGTAGGCGTCGATACAAAGCTGCTGAAGGATAATAATTGTGTTGGAAATGAAATACCACCGAGGGAATTGTCTTTCCGTTTATTGATCGAATCCCTCACATTTTCAAGGCTTACATAAATATCCTGCGCATATTGGTCACGTTTCAATTTTGTGGCAC
The DNA here is from genome assembly GCA_903875055.1 of uncultured Bacteroidota bacterium. GTDB lineage: Bacteria > Bacteroidota > Bacteroidia > Chitinophagales > Chitinophagaceae > OLB11. The sequence continues at coordinate 19,473 of CAIQUX010000029.1, read as the reverse complement.
CTCTTATCCATTCGACCTGCAGGTAGATGATACCCAAAACGGAAATAGCGATCAGTATGATTATAACAGGGAAAATTCTTTTCACGGCCCAAAAGTATAGTATCAAAATCAATCAAGAGAACACTTTAAGATATTTTAACAGCCGATGGCATGATTACAAGTTGATAGTGAGTTTAAGATTAGTGCTTTCAGACTTGACAGGGTTGATAATTGACGTGCATGTAAATGATGGATTGGATGGTTTGATCATGTTCGGACATTACGAATAACTTTGTATTAAATCCTTAGTCGTACTTATCTTTGAAGCAGTCAACTAACTGACATTCAACATGGAACTAAATGTAATAAGCTCAGCATCGCCATATTATTCTCAGGTACTTGAACTTCGTAATCGAATACTCAGGTTGCCTCTTGGATTGAACTTATCTGATGAAGACTTACGTGATGAAGAAAACCAGTTTACCGTCGTCATGACGCGGGATGAAAAAGTACTCGCTTGTATCATGTTGAAAATAATCGACAAGGATACGATCAAATTGCGACAGATGGCGGTGGATGATTCAGTGCAAGGAGCTGGTGTCGGGGCGATGGTGCTTAGTTATGCAGAAAATTTTTGTATTCTTAATAATTACTTTTCGATTGAGCTGCATGCAAGAAAATCAGCCATCGGGTTTTATCTAAAATCAGGATATAGCATCGAAGGGACTGAATTTGAGGAAGTCGGTATACCTCATGTTAAAATGAATAAAAACCTTCGTCGGGCAAACGAAATCAATGAGTGAGTTATGAAAATTTTATACGGAGTGCCAAGCGAGGGAATGGGGCATGCGACACGCAGCAAATCAGTGATTCAACATTTATTGTCCCAAAAACATGATGTGTGTATTGTGACCAGTGACAGGGCTTTCATGTTCCTGCAAAAGCATTTTGGCGACAGGGTAGTGTCTATCGAAGGCTTTCATCTGGCGTATAAAAATGCAAAAGTTTCAGTAGGCTCCACCATGTTATTGACGTTAAAAGAAGCGCCCCGTCAGTTGATTAAAAATTTCAACACCTATCAGCATCTGTTGAAGAGTTTTACACCTGATCTTGTCATCAGCGATTTTGAAAGTTTTTCTCATTTCTTTGCGAAATCAAGGAATATACCATTCGTCAGTATCGACAATATGCAAGTACTGAACAGGGCTAAGTTGGATATAGAAATACCCAAAGCAGAGAAAGCGAATTTTATACTTTCAAAAAATATCGTCAAGGCTAAAGTGCCTGGAGCTCAACATTATTTTATCACCTCCTTTTTTCAACCAAGACTTATAAAAGCAAACACGTCCTACGTGGCTCCGATTATCAGAGATGAGATTTTACACGCGAAACCATCGATTAAAAATCATATCGTTGTCTATCAGACTTCTACATCGCAAAAGGATTTGATAACGGCATTGCAATCTCTTCCTGATGAACATTTCATTGTATATGGTTTCAACCGTGAAGAAGTACATGGCAACGTGGTGTTGAAATCATTTTCTGAAAAGGAATTTGTCAGCTATTTCGCCTCGGCAAAAGCGGTAATTGCCAACGGCGGATTTTCTTTTATCAGTGAAGCCGTGTTCTTACACAAACCAATCTGTTGCGTTCCAATTCAAAATCAATTCGAGCAATTTGTCAATGCGGCCTATATCCAGAAATTAGGTTACGGTCGCCATTTTAATGAATTTAAAGGCGATCACATCAAGGCATTCTTATACGATTTACCCTTGTTTACGAATAAACTGAAAACATTCAAACACGATGATAATAAGTCCTTGTTTGCTGCTTTGGATGTGATTTGCCAAGAAAAATAAGGTTGTAACATAGTCCTTATTGAACTACGATTTTGCGGATACTTTGCTGACCTTGCTCATCTGTCAGTTTGATGATAAATAATCCCGCATGATACAACTTAACTGCTGTTCCAGTACTTTGATTTTTTTCAAATACAGTTTGCCCTTTCATATCGGTGATACTGATTTTAAGTGGCAACTCGGATTCGATGATAAAATCACCGGATGTCGGATTGGGATAGATTCGAATCGAATTGGATATCAGCTTTCTTGTCAATGAAATGATTTCTGAATACCAGATTTTTCCATCGATATCAACCTGTTCCAAACGATAGAAAGTGGAGCCGTTTACCGGATTCGGATTTGTGAAGTTATAGTTTAATGGCATGTTGCTGTTACCTTCTTTCGCTTTACTGTCTACCGTTCCGATATTCTCAAAACGGATGCCGTCCTGACTGTACTGAACAGTGAAATAATCATTATTGATCTCATTGAGCGTTTTCCAACTCAGGATATCTGTATTGTTTGTTACTATTCCGGAGAAATCAACGAGTTGAACCGGAAGAGCGACATTGTTTGGATTTTTTGAATGTAAATAAAACGAGGAGAAACTTGAAACCGGAAAGCAGACTTCCTTATCACCGCCAAATAGATTATTGATGATCATGGAGCTATTTGGGATTTCAGTTACGGTGCCGCCTCCTCCAAGCACACCATTGCCACCTACTTTTGTTATGCTGATATCGGTATTGACCGTGATGCCTGCCGATGCAAGATCAGCTGAGGTATAATATAAGCATACGGTAGCCGGACTAACTGGTTGATTGGTCGGCGTGATGCTATAAACCCTGTTTGCATAGGGTTCGCCATTCCAGGATGGGCTGCCTGTTAAGAAGCTGATACAGGCATTGGTAGAACCTAGACCTGGTGCTGAAATACTGGCGATTAATTCACAGGATGAATTTGCGTAGGAATTAGTGCCGCTCACCTGAGTCAATGTTTGGCAAAGAGAGGAAGCACCAGGCATGACAATATTGGACGAATTGACCGGTGTGACTGTGATGGCTGATGCAGAAGAGGTGCCACTACAACCACTTCCATTCGTATAGGAATATGTGTACGAAGTGGACGGTCCTGTATATGGATTCGGTACACTGAAAATGCCTCCAAGCGGACTGCCGACTAATGGAATGGCGCTTCCCTGACATCCGCTAACGTTAGAAGATGTCACTGTGATTGGAGCGGGTTGAGTAAGTGTGACCAGCGTTGTCAACGAACAGCTGTTTGCATCAATAACCGATATCGTATAATTCTGTGCGGTCAGAGTGCTGAAGGTCCCTGTGGCATTGGTCTGTGGTCCTAGCGGTGTAATGCTATAGAATTTAGTTCCTGTACCACCGCTGGCGATAATCTGTACAGAACCTGTTCCGCCGTTACATACCGGATTGGTAATTGATGGAGCAATAAAGGCAATCACAGTTGGCGAAGTGATTGTGAAAGTGGTGGTTTTAGAACAGCTATTCGCATCCGTGGCTGTGATTGTATATGTTTGCCCGCTCAGGCCCGAAAAATTTCCGGTGATATTGGTTTGAGGTCCAAGCGGATTGATTGTGTAAGTAATGGTGCCGGTTCCGCCGCTGGCTGGTATGGATGCACTTCCTGTTCCTCCATTACAAAGAGGCGAATTGACTGTTCCTGACGAAAAAGTGATAATCGATGGTTGAGACATTGTAACAGCGTTGGTCTTGGTGCAGCTGTTTGCATCAGTCACTGTAACCGTATATGTTTGGCTTGTAAGAGAAGAGAAATTTCCACTGGTATTCGATTGAGGTCCTAAAGGTGTAATCGTATATGTTTTTGTTCCGGTTCCCCCTGTAGCGAGAATATTTAAACTACCTGTACCTCCATTGCAAAGTGGTGTTGTGGTGCTAGGTGCATTAAAAGTCAGTAAAGACGGTTGACTGATGGTCACAGTGGTTGTGGCCGTAGCATTGACTGCATCCTTTATGGTTACAGTGTAGGTACCGACCAGATTTCCGGTGAAGGTGTTCAGTGTTTGAAATGTGCCTGTATTTAATTCATATTGGTAAGGGCTATTTCCGTTTGTTCCTGCAGCTGTTATTGTTGAAGTACCTCCGTTACATGCAATCACAGAAGCTGTTGCTGAAACGGCTAATGGTGCTTTGACAAGTGTTGTTGTAAATGTGTTCCATCTGTCCAGATTACTCTGACTTCCATCACCGTTTGTAGCATTTCCCGCTATTCGAAATGTGACCGTAGCACTTCCACTTGCTGGAGAAGTCCAGTTAAAGGTCCAGGATGTGGTGCCGGTGGTAGCCGCTTTCGGAATAGTATGTCTGATTTCTGTGACTCCGTTTAATGAAGTGCCAGTGATGGCAGTAAATGATCCTGCTGTTGCCGTCATATCAAAACCGTCACGTAGTCCGAATGCTCCAGGCGTGATGCCCGGGCTGCTGATCGTTAACGTAATGGAATAAATGGTATTGTTCTGATATCCACCAGCCGGCAATCCCGTGAGGTTAATAACGGTGGTGGTGGTGGCTGTTGTGCCATGGCAACTGGCACCACCGCACCCAACTATGCTTTGACCAGTGATGCCTCCACTCGAGGAAGTCAAGGTAGTATAAGTCACAAAAGCCAACAGAGGAGCCAGAAAGAGAATGTATTTGTTCTTCATGATGAAATGTGTTTAAAGGATAATTGCCTTCTCAGTATATGATGTCAGGACTGATGGCAACCAGAATATAGATTGAGTAAATGTTGAGTTTTTTTTAAGAAAGATGAATTACTAAGGATGATTTGAAAAAACAAAATTACTTACGTTACTTTCAAGAATCGGGGTGTCTAGCAGATCAACATTCCCATCACCGTTTAAGTCTGTTGCAAAATACCCGTATTGAAAAGTATTAATATCATTTTCCACAGCACCAAGATCCAAGAGATCAATATTTTCGTCTTTCACCAGATCGCCCACATAAAAGGCCCAAATACCGGTTTCCACTTCAATCATATTATTCCCATAGGTCTGACTAGCATCGCTTGAGAAATCGTACATATTGTATCCTGGAACGATTGAAACTGGCGATGCGCTCCAACTCAAGATCCCATTTCGATGATTGATTGCAATATAGTATGCCCCACTTGTAGGACCGAAGTCACAACTAGCTGTACCGTCGGTTAGCAGCAGGGTGCTAGTACTCAACGTAGTAGAGAAATCAAAAGGGTCTTTTAATTCAACTTGAATCGAATCTGTTATGCTGGCGTTGCTACCAATACCTTGATTCATCAGGACCGGCGTCATTGTTGATCCACCCACATAATAACCTTCAAGGAATAGTTTAAGATTAAGTACTGTAGAGGGAGAGCCATTGGCATTGACGATGGTCGTATTGAATGTATTCCAGAAATCACCAGGACCATTCACACCGTCTCCGTTTGTAGCATTGGCAGATAAATTGAAGGTAACTGGCATATTTCCTGTTAAAGGGGCTGTCCAATCGAACGTCCAGATGACCGTCCCTCCTGTAGCTTGTTTTGGCGCATTATGCCCGATTTCATTCGGACTGAATAATTGGGTTTCGGATGTGGGTGAAAATTCTCCGTCAGACGCATTCAGATCAAAGCCATCTCTTGGATTTGGCCCGGAAACTAATGTATTTGTCACGGTTAAAGTCAATGTGTATACAGTCCCGTTTTGATACCCCCCTGACGGTAATCCGGTGAGACTGATGACTGTGGCAGAAGAGGATGTTGCATCGTGACAGGTGCATCCCCCCGAATACGCTCCGCTGATTCCGCTGCTATACGAAGTAAGCGTAAAGTACAAGACTACAGAGACAAGTGGTGAAAGAAGTAAAAAGGATCTCGTTTTCATATGTTTTAGTTTAGTGATACGAATATACTAAAGATATTAGATGTTTAAACAAATAATTGTATTATTTACTAAAAAAGTTCCTTTAGAAAGATAGGGTCAAACAATCTGATACTCGATTATTGGGGATGGATTAAACCCTAAAAGCATTGAAAATATACTCCACAGCGGATTGTGGACATTATCATTACAGATCAGTTAAAAGGCAAATTGTTGACTTATAGAGTTCTTACGCAAGAAGTCAGCAGAATTTTTAGTAAAATAAAGGGCCAAATATTTTTAACCCCCAAAAATTGAAGTTAGACAGGCGAATTTTGATGTTTGTCGTAAAAAGGCCTGCACAACCTATTTCAAACCGAATCTTTGAAAAAAAATATTATTAAAATGAAAATCAGTCATTTACTATTTTGGGCCGTATTCTTATCAGTTGCCCTAACTTCTTGCCGTAAAAGTCAACTTAATGATAATCTTCTGACGACACATGACACTGTCGACTCGATAGATAAGATGATCGTTCCGCCAGTATTTAATTACAGAACTACGAATGAAACAGACTTCCAGATTCAGCTGAATGCGCCAGATGGCAACCCGATTACAGGGATACCAGTTCAAATTGGCCACGTTGTCAATGATACGTTGATTCCTTTATTCACAATCATGACCGATCAGAATGGGTTAGCCGAAGGTTTCTTCAATCTACCAAGTGCCATCACAGATATCGTTATCAGTCCGAATTATATCGGAGTGCTCAATGATGTTCTGGTGCCCGTCACAGGGAATCTGGTGGTACTTAATGTTACAGGATCCAAGGTCCAGGGCCCAATAAATTACTCAACAATCATAAAGGCCGGGAGTGCGCCAATGGCTTCGATGCTGTCAAGAACCTTACTTCATTATCAGTATCTTTCTCCATATAACAGTTCTGGTGTGCCATCTGTCATGGCGACCAGAGATGTCATCACTGCCCAGCAACTTCAGTTTATTAATAATTCCTTACCAGAACAGCAGAATGTAGCGGTTCATCACCCAGGTTATCTGCAGCAGAACCTTAATACCGATTTAGATATCACCACGCTCGCCGATGTTTGGTTGACCTTCGTACATGAAGGAGCCGGTTATACCAATTCACTCGGATTTTATAAATACCAAACTAATAATCCACCAACGAGTATGAGTCAAATCGATACGGTGTATCTCGCATTCCCAAATGCCTCTTATTCAGGAAGTGGGGGTGCATTACACAGTGGAGATAGAGTCAAGATCGGAACTTTCCCTGCAGGCACCAGCATTGGATTTGTTTGTATATCGAATGGATGGAACGGATCGGGGGTTGGCAATGGTAATTTTATTCTGTTCTCAGATCAGAACCTGAATGTCCAATCCAATCCCGCACTGAAACAGCAAAGTGTATTATTGTACGATAATGTCAATCAGATTTATTACTTAGGTTTTGAAGATATTGCCCGTAATAACCCTAGTTGCGATAATGATTTTAACGATATCGTCTTCTACGCCAAATCAAACCCGGTATCTGCTATTTCGAACGTGAACATGCCATTAATTGATAATGGAATCGATTCTGATGGTGATGGCGTTTCTGATTTATACGACAGTTTCCCAAATGACGCGACCTTGGCTTATAAGAACTTCTATCCTTCGGCTACCACGTTTAATACGCTCGCTTTTGAAGATTCATGGCCTGGAAAAGGTGACTATGATTTTAATGATCTTGTAGTCGGCTATCAATATGAAGAATGGGCCAATGCGCAAAACAAAGTCAAGAGTATGAAAGCACGTTTTGCCATCCGGGCTATCGGTGCGCATTATAAACATGGTTTCGGTTTCCAAATGAATGTACCATCATCAGCTATCAGTAATGTGACCGGTTCCATGTTGTATGATAATTCAGTCACATTATCCGCCAACCATACTGAAGCCAATCAGAATAAAGCAACTGTGATTGCCTTTGATAACGATTATAGAACCTTGAATATAGCTCAGGGCGCTGGCTTCAACACATTACTTAGTAAGATGTTCCTGACCCCTGACACGGTTACATTGGGAATAACGTTCTCCTCACCGAAATCCTTGTCAGAACTCGGAGCCGCACCTTTTAACCCATTCATTTTCATCGATGGAAATCGTGGCAAAGAGGTTCATTTACCGGGGTATGCTCCTACTCAACTGGCAAACACCTCGTTATTCGGCACTTCGCATGACAATACCAATGTCTCAAACAATACCTTCTATAAGACAAAAAACAACCTTCCGTATGCCTTGATGATACCAGCTGATTTTACCTATCCGGTTGAACAATCACCTATCAATCAAGGTTACCTGAAGTTTATCGAATGGGCACAAAGCGGCGGTCAAAGTTACCCCGACTGGTACACGAATCATCCGGGTTATCGAAATAATACCGCATTGTATATGCATTAGAAGGTAGCCGCTCCTTAGATTGATTAATCATAGGTGTATGCTTTAGAAAATGGTTTTCTTCTTTACATTTGTACCTATGTATGCAACTCCGAAATGGCTCGAACGTACCGAATTGCTGGTCAAAAAAGAACCTTTAGAAAAATTAAAGAATACCAATGTGCTGCTTGTCGGCCTGGGCGGAGTTGGTAGTTTTGCTGCCGAATTTCTCGTCCGGGCCGGCATTGGCAAATTGACCATAGTCGATGGCGATATTGTGGACATTACCAATATCAACCGTCAGCTTCCTGCACTGACAAGTTCTGTCGGTCAAAGTAAGGCCGAATATATGAAAGAACGCTTGCTCGATATCAACCCTGAACTGGATCTGTTGGCCATTAATCAGTTTCTGAATCCCGATGAAACAACCGATCTCGTCAATCAATACGATTACGATTATGTGATGGATTGTATCGATTCTATCACCCCGAAATTATATCTTATCAAAGCTGCCAAAGCGAAAGACTGTAAAATCATCAGCAGTATGGGGGCCGGTGGAAAGACCGATTCCATGCTGTTGAAATATGCCGACATCTCAAGGACTCATATGTGTCCATTTGCCTATTATATCCGTAAACGGCTTCGTAAAGAAGGTATTTATTCAGGTGTCATGACCGTCTTCTCCGAAGAACAACCCAATAGCGAATCGATCAAGTTGACAGACGGTTCGAATTTCAAGACCTCTTTCTATGGTACCATTTCCTACATCCCTGCGTTGTTCGGATTGCATATGGCGTCATGGGTCGTACGTGATGTAAGCGGTACGTTTGTGCCTACGCCCTTATGCCTGCCAAGAAATGACAAGAGAATGCGACGGAATGATGCGTAAACTGATCCTGTCCTTCGAGGCATGTGAAGTAGAAATCAATCATTCGGAAGCATGATTGGCAAAGCCATAAAAAGGGCATAAAAAAAGGAGCCATAAAGACTCCTTTCACAATGATATTGAAAATTAGATTTCTCTTTTCTTTGCGTAACGCTTGTTGAATTTGTCGATACGACCTGCTGTATCCAACAATACATTCTTCCCTGTATAGAAAGGATGTGATGTATTGGAAACCTCCAGTTTGATGACAGGATACTCTTTCCCGTCTTCCCACATCATGGTTTCGTTTGATTTTGCCGTTGAACGCGATAAGAACGCGCTTTCATTACTCATGTCCTTGAAGATGACAAATCGGAATGATTCTGGATGAATGCCTTGTTTCATATTCTGTTATTTTTTTAGTGCATGATTTCTAACCATGCGATTTTTAAAGAGGCGCAAATGTAGGGAAAGATTTTAAATTTCAGCAAAAATCGTAGAAGAAATCCTGATTAACTCTTCATATTGACATATTGCAAGGGTATTTTGATATCAGCGGTGCGGCAAAACTGTATGACTTCCTGCAAATCATCAATCTTTTTACCTGTGACCCGTATGATATCATCCATGATGGCTACCTGTACTTTCAATGCGCTGTCTTTGATCATTTTCACTATTTTCTTGGCATCGTCCTGCGCAATACCGTTCTTAACTATAACTTCTTTCTTTACGATTTTTCCTGAAGGGTAGGGCTCTTTGCTCAAATCAAAGGCATTCCCATCCAAACCCTGACGCATCGAACGGCTCAGTAATACATCGCAGATCTGTTCCATTTTCATGTCGCTGTCTGTTTCCAGATTGATCTTGAAATCCTTTTTGTTGAGTTCAATGGAAACATGAACACCTTTGAAGTCAAAACGATTCGTGATTTCTTTCTTGACGATGTTGACGGCATTATCTAATGTCTGCAAATCCACTTTGCTGGTGATATCGAAGGATGGCATAGTTTTTTAGTTTAGTGTCGCAAAGATAACCCACGTATTCCTTTTCACACAGAAAGCTTTGCAATGATTTTTCGTTTGAAGCATACAGTGTATATGTGGGTGTATTGGAGCATTTATCAAGGCATAAAAAGGGGCATTCTCAAAAGCAGGGTTAACCGCAAAGAACGCATAGAAAGAAGGCTTTGCGTATCTCTGCGAAAAAACGTAGCGCCCTTTGCGGTAAAAAATATAGTCTTTTGAGACCACCTTTTAATTTTATACAGTATTCATTGTGTCTTAGGCCAAATCAAAACGATCAAGGTTCATGACCTTACTCCATACCGCCACAAAGTCGTTGATAAATTTTTCCTGTGCATCTCCGCACGCATAGACTTCAGCCAGGGCACGCAACTCTGAGTTGGAACCGAAGATCAGATCCACACGGGTACCTGTCCATTTCAATTCACCTGTCTTACGGTCGCGACCTTCAAACACGTCTTGTGCATCTGTTGTAGATTTCCAGCTAGTGTTCATATCAAGCAGGTTGACAAAGAAATCGTTGCTCAATACTTCAGGACGTTTGGTAAACACCCCATGTTGAGAGCCATCGAAGTTGGTGTTGAGGACACGCATACCGCCTATCAAGGCAGTCATTTCAGGAGCGCTCAGTGTCATCAATTGCGCTTTATCGATCAGCATTTCTTCGGCCGATGTGGTGTAGCGCGATTTCATAAAGTTACGGAAACCGTCAGCCAGAGGTTCGAGGACGGCGAATGATTCGACATCGGTTTGTTCTTGTGAGGCATCAGCACGTCCCGCTGTAAACGGAACTTGTATATCATGCCCGGCCAGTGCAGCGGCTTGTTCAATACCGGCGCATCCACCCAATACAATTACATCAGCCAGTGAAATCATCTTGCTACCCTGCTGTGATTTATTAAAGTTTGATTGGATATCCTCCAATGTAGCAATTACGTTGGCCAATTGAACCGGATTGTTTGCTTTCCACTCGTTTTGTGGAGCGAGACGAAGACGGGCACCATTGGCACCACCACGTTTGTCGGAACCACGGAAGGTAGATGCCGAAGCCCAGGCAGTCGATACCAGTTGTGAAACTGTCAGTCCGGAAGCCAGCATGTTTGCCTTCAATGCAGCGATATCCTGATCGTCGATATGAGTTTGTGTCATGGCAGGAATAGGATCTTGCCAGATCAATTCTTCTTTAGGCACTTCAGGTCCAAGATAGCGAGCTATAGGTCCCATGTCGCGATGTGTCAGTTTGAACCAGGCACGGGCGAAGGCATCGGCAAATTGATCAGGATTTTCATGAAAGCGTCTTGATATCTTTTCATACGCGGGATCCACTCGCAACGCAAGGTCAGCCGTGAGCATGGTGGGTGCATGACGTTTAGCAGGATTGTGGGCATCAGGAACCGTATCGGCACCGGCATTGTCTTTTGGTTTCCATTGATGGGCACCGGCTGGACTCTTGGTTAGTTCCCATTCAAAGCCAAACATGTTTTCAAAATAATTATTGCTCCATTTAGTAGGCGTGGTTGTCCACGCACCTTCAAGTCCGCTGGTAATGGTGTTTTCACCGTTTCCGCTGCCGAAGGAGTTTTTCCAGCCCAGACCTTGCTCCTCAATACTTGCCGCAGCAGGCTCAGGTCCCACATACTTACCCGGATCGGCGGCACCATGGGTTTTACCAAAGGTATGACCACCGGCAATCAAAGCCACGGTTTCTTCATCATTCATGGCCATACGACCAAAGGTTTCGCGTATATCACGGGCAGAAGCCATGGGGTCGGGGTTGCCGTTAGGCCCTTCAGGATTTACGTAAATCAGCCCCATCTGAACGGCGGCCAAAGGATTTTCCAATTCACGGTCAGCGGCATAGCGTTTATCGCCTAACCATTCCGCTTCAGAACCCCAATAGATATCTTCTTCTGGTTCCCACACATCTTCACGTCCACCGGCAAAACCGAAGGTCTTGAAACCCATCGACTCGAGGGCACAATTACCGGCGAGTATCATCAAGTCGGCCCATGAAAGTTTGCGGCCATATTTTTGTTTGATCGGCCACAACAATAAACGGGCCTTATCGAGGTTGGCATTATCGGGCCAGCTGTTCAAGGGGGCGAAACGTTGGGTACCTGAACCCGCGCCACCTCGACCGTCGGATATACGATAGGTACCGGCGCTATGCCAGGCCATACGGATAAAGAAGGGGCCATAGTGACCGTAATCGGCCGGCCACCAGTCTTGTGAAGTCGTCATCAGATCGATGATATCTTTTTTGACGGCAGGCAGATCGAGGCTTTTGAATTCTTCGGCATAGTTGAATGTGTCGCCCATAGGATTCGACAAAGACGAATTCTGACGAAGGATATTTAATTTCAATTGATTGGGCCACCAGTCGCGGTTACGGGTGCCACCGCCGGCACTTTGTTTGATGATAGCGCTGCTAAACGGGCATTTGCTTTGGCTGTTTGCATCGGTTGTTGTGTTTGCAGGTGTGTGTTCTTTCATTTGTAGTATGATTAATGTATTGTTTAAAAGGATATTAAATGATCTGCAGCAAGGCTGTCGATGAGTACCGACAAACTTAATGCATTAAGTTCAATGCATGATGCATTGCAACCTCTAACAATCGTTTATCGGTCATAGGATAAATAAATGTATGGATCAGCTTTTTTGTCTGATTGCTTATTATTCAGGCAGTTGCGAAAGTTGCCAATCGTATGTCCTATACCTAAGCACAACAAAAAAACTCCCTTCCAACGAAGAGAGTTTTTTGTGTCACAACATTTTCATAGGTAACAAGGTGTTAGAAAACAATCATTGTACTACACCGACCCGCTCACCACCACATTCACTTCATCGCTCCAGTTACCCACTCGGGCATCCTGATAGCGATAGATGGCCTTGTACTTCCAGTTGGCAGAGACACCGACTGCCGGTAAGGCACTGGTGTCGAGATGATTGGGACGTTGGTCATATTTAAGCATGATCCAGCCTCCATTGCCGCTGTCTTTGAATATCTCGATACCATCCATCTGTCCCTTTTTCCAAATGATGAGGGGTTGGCCAGCCACTAGTTCTACCTTGAGTGAAGGTTTTACATTGACGGTATCGATACCTGTATTCACAGCCACTATACCCAAATCCTGTCCTATGGATTCGGTATAGTTTTTACTGCCTTTGATACGACGTACCAGCAACCTGAACCAGTTTTCGATACCCATGGGTGCCTGATCGGGTGCAGGAGGCACGGTCAAGGTAACAGGTGCTGCACTCACTGCCGGATGGCCCACACCGGGTTTACGCAGGTGGTCTTTGTAGGAAGTCCAGTTTTTGATACGGTCGGTATGGGCCACATGCATGTCGAGCACATATTTGAAATAATCGCTGGCTACCGCAGCCTCGCTTACGTCCTCATCGGTGAGACCGAGCGTTTCTTTCAGGTTGCCTAATTTATTGCTGAAGTTTGTCAGTTGAAGAGCAAAATCCATGTCGCTCTTCTTTACGAAATCATGATGCATAGTTAAATTGATTTAAACGTTTTGAAATAGAAAATTGGTTGAATCTAATTTTGCTGAGCACATCCTATTGATGCCATCAACGAGCCTCATCCTTTCAGGGAGGTATGGTCTTGATCAATACAATATATCGATGAAGCCTACTTAGAAAAGCCGCAGATTTGGAAGGTAAATTACGCTTGGGTATTAGTCCACCACCACGAGATATTGACCTCCCCGCAGTGTTTTTCAACCATCCCGCAGTATATTTCAAGCACCCCGCAACAGGTTTCAACCGCCCATGAAGTCTCGCGGGCCGTGCCGCAGTGCTGGCTAGACGTCTAACTTTTTCCGCGGGTCTACCCTCATTCGATGCGGGTCCCCCGGCAATGGGTGATAGTCCCCCCTCACAAACAGCGGGACCTTCATAGTCCTTCGCGGGACACCCCTCAAACAGTGAGGCAGGTCTAAAGCGATATCTTGGTCCACCCGCAGCAACTGATGGGGGACCAGCACTGACCCATGGGCGGTTGAAATTATCTGATGGGGGACCAAAACTAGCTGAGGGGACTTCCGCTAACTTTGAGGAATTACTAGTAAGTTTAGCGGGTCGACCAAGTAGGATAGCGGCGTGGTTAATACTGACGGATGGGTAGCCAAGGATATCAGATACAGGGCTATGGAAGAGGTTTAGAGAACCAAGGAGATTAAGTACAACTCTATCAGGGTGGCATGGGTTACCATTGCCGGTAGCTGGACTGCTAAACAGTTTGGCGGGTGATGTATCAGTAGTATCTGATACTTTGCTAACCTTCCCTGGTCTTGTAATGATGGCAGTTGCTTGTACCCTTTTCATGCTGACAAACCTAAAGAGCTTGCAGGGGCGGCGCAAGGTCAAGTTAACTGTTGCAGAAATAAATGTATAACTGCGGCTTTTTAGACTACCGTTGCAGAAATAGGAGTTGGGAGTAGGAGGAGAAAGGAGTGGGGGTGCAAGATGCAATTAACGAATTGAGATTTCTATTTGTCAAGGAGTTACTCATTATTTTACAAACATAAATATGAGTTATCTAAGAATCTGGCGGTATTTAGATTGTATTAGTTCGGTTAATGGAATTTTCCCACTTTTTTCATGATAAAAAAGTGGGGCAAAAAATCTAGACTGACGAAAAATAGGTTAAAAATTTTAACTGTTGGCTAAAATGAAAAAGCTATGCAACTCTTTTTCTGTCTTCTTCTGTCTTTTTTAGATTTGGCAGTTATGCTTTATTAAGCATCAAACAATTGTTTTCATTTCTTAACGCCATCAGTCAAAATTTTCTTAACGCCATTTTTCTAAGGTCATTAGAATCCTGCTGTGACATATTAATGAAGATAAATAATAATCAATGTCAAGGCCATTGTGTGTATTTGTTATATAAACAAATGCGCATAAATTTCCTTACGACGGCGATCCGATACCGGTACCAGATCACCTGAATGAAGCAATATCTTATCCGACTTTTGACGAACGATGGAAGCCACCTCCTTAATATTGATGATATGGGAATAATGTACCCTGTAAAATAGCGACGAAGGCAGATTAGCTTCATAATAGCTAAGTGGGTTCGATTCGAGATACTCATTGCCGTCGATGGTTTTGATGATGGTATAGTTTTTACTGGCCTGCAAGCGGGAAATTTGTTCATAATGAAACACGATAGCCTGCCCCTTATGCGTGACATGCACAAGATTCTTGAACGGTTTCGCTGACTGACGTTTACCGTATTCTTCTCGCGCACGGTTCACAGCCAATGTAAACGATTTGATGGACATCGGTTTTAGCAGATAGCCTATCACCCTCGCTTCAGAAGCTTCAGGGCCATAATTCTCATGGCCTGTCACCAGTATCACCAGCAAATCGGGCAGATGGATACTTTGAAGAATATCAAAACCGGTATCTTCATTGATTTCGATATCCAAAAACACCAGGTCTGGTTTTTTATGGGTCAGTTCCTGTATGCCCTCATCAAGATTAGCTGCCTTGCCTATGACCTCTACATCAGGGGCATATTTTCGAATAAAATGTTCAACTAGTTCTATATTCATCAAATCGTCGTCGATAATGATAGCTTTCATAGGAAAAAGTAGTTTTTAGGAAAATAAAAATAAGATATGATTTTAAAAAATCCAATAGGTAGGAAGGAAATTTGTTGAAAGGGAGGTGTATGCGAAGATTTTATTAACACAGCCTTCATTTATGCTAGCTTACGATTGATACTGACAGTATTTACAGGTATAAATACCTATAAAATAGTGAATCCGTTTCCGTTTCTTTGTAACAACAATTTATTATGAACCGGGAACATGCATTAGCTATAATAAAACATTGCTTTGAGATTGGGCAAATTTCATTAATTCCACTTGTAATTGTAAGTATTATTAAATTGCCCACGGTTGAAAGAAAATCTATGATCTTGTTACTGGTTTTTATTTTTTGGGAAATATTTGGTGTTACTGGTCATTCTTTCCATTCTGTTTATACTGATTGGCTCAATATTAAAACTGAGTCACTTATGCAAAGCACATTACTTTTTAGCCAATTGTTTTTGTGGGGGGCTTACCCCAAAATCAAATGGCTTTATATTGGGTTGGGAGGAATCTTTTTGGTCTGGTTGGTTGTCATTCTTCAATTCAGCCCAACAACAATCGGGATATTCACCATAGGGTATTCCTTATTGCATATGATATTGGGCATTGATGTGATAAACAGGGTTATTAAATATTCAATACCAATAAAGAAAGATTATAAATTCATCTGTAGTATTTGCATTGCAATGAATGCCAGTTTTGATATCTTATTAAATAGTTGCGGCATATTTATTAAAGTAATTGGGGTCCCATTCTTTATTAATGTAAGCATTTTTTGTTTAGCCATAGATATGCTGATCATATTTACTTTTTTATACGCAATTATATGGATACCCAAAGAGCAAAAATATTCACGCTGGTAATTTATACAGCCGTCGCATTAGTATCTGTGGTTGGTTTTTTTATTGCGGCAGTGCTCAGGTATCGCCGTAAAGAAACACGTCATCACTACCTGACCCTTTCAAATATTATTGATGCATTAGAAACCGAGCGCAAAAGGTTTGCAAGCGATATACACGACAGTATCGGGCCTTTATTATCGAATGTCAAATTTCAGGTTGACGGGTTAAATGTACCAACGGAAGATAGAAAAGAAGTGATTGAAATTAAAAGACATATTGATGATGCGATTAATAACTTGAGAAGTATTTCTTACAATTTAATTCCGGCTATTTTATTAAAAAAAGGCCTACTCGCTGCGTTACGGGAATATATTTTACATGAAGAAAACAATAGTCTTAAGATACTATTTATCTGTGAAGTTGACGTAGTAATGTCGCAAGAAAAATCAGTCCATGTTTTCCGGATGATGGAAGAAATCATTCATAATACAAAGAAACATGCCAATGCCTCTGAGTTGAAAATATTGATTGAAGAAAGCGGTGATAACTATCATATAAGAACAAGAGACAACGGAAAAGGTTTTGATATAGACAAGGTTAAAATGAACAACAAAAATATAGGTTTATATACCTTACAATGCCGGGTGGAAATGATGCAGGGTACGATTTCATTTTTCTCTAAAAAAAATCAAGGTGTTGAAATCAATGTATATATTCCAAAATGTGAATTATGAACAGGAGTGAGCCCACGATTCATATTATGATTGCAGATGATCATGCTATCTTTCGTGACGGCTTAATGACTATGCTAAAGAAAGAAAGAGCCTTTTCTATTATTGGTGACTTCGAAAACGGGGCGGACTTATTACAGGGAGTTTCAGTACAAGAACCTGATATTATTTTGATGGATATTAATATGCCAGTACTTGATGGCATTGAAGCGACTAAAAAAATCAATGAACAATATCCGAATATCGGCGTGATTGCATTAACGATGTTTGACAATGACGATACGGTATTAGACATACTGCATGCCGGTGCTAGAGGTTATCTTCTCAAAAATTCAGATCGTGAAGAAATCATTGAAGCCATTTATCAGGTAAGGAACAATCAAACCTATTATTGTAAAAATATGGTTTCCAAAATTGGCGTATTGATTAAACGGAATAAGTCTCAGATAGCGGGTATAACGTTAAAGCCCGTTTTTACAGAACGAGAACTGGAAATTATCAAGTTGATATGCCATGAAAAAAGTGCAAAGGAGATTGCAGAACTGCTTCATGTGAGTTTCAGAACCATTGAAGGTCATAAGCAAAATATACAAAGCAAGTTGGATGTGAAGAACACGATCGGAATAGTCATTTATGCCATAAAAAACAAATTGTTTATGTTGGATGATGAGTAAAATCAGGTATTTATACTTAGATATTCTTATTGATCAGCCTGTAAATTGCACTCGTTATTTTGGAATTGAAACCAATCAAAATGAAGGCAGTTCTTGTTGATAATATGCGATTGAATATCGAGTTATTAGAAACATTTTTGAGATTGTATTGTCCACGAGTTAACGTTGTTGGCACGGCAGAATCATTTGATGAGGCTCATGAAGTCATCAATAAAGAACAACCTGATATTCTCTTTTTAGATACCGAAATATTCAATAATACTGTGAATGAATTGCTCAATTCAATTCGCCAGGAAAATATTTATGTAATTATAATCAGTGTCTATGATAATTATATTATTGAGAGACCGAAATATCCTATTACAGGTTATCTTCTCAAACCAATACGAATTACTGAATTGATTGCCGTGGTAAATAAAGCACTTAGTGATTTTGAACCAAAATGAAATCAGGTATTTCTACTTATACATTCTTTGTTTTTCCTGGGTAGCTTTACATTCAGAAATTTATATCTTGAATAATTTATACTTTACAACCACAAAGCACACATCATGAAAAAACATTATTCACTAAAAGCCGTCCTTTTTATTTTTGCATTTCTGCTTCTTCAAATCAAGATTGGCAATGCCCAGACACCTGTAACTGTTGTTATAGGGAATACGTCAGGTACGGCTTCGCCAAATTATGGCCCTATAGATAATGGTGGGACACCAAACCAAATTCATTCGCGAAATGCGTATATCTATACTGCAGCTGAATTGGGTATTCCGGCAGGTTCATCTATTTTAAAACTCGAATGGTTAAGCAGTTCCGGTGCTTCAATTCCCGGCCCGAATATCTTTAATGTATGGTTGTCGAATACAATGGTTTCCACATTTCCATCAAGCATTCAATGGGGAACATTGCAGACTGGTGCTGTACATACTTATGCCAATTCTTCCTTTCCATTAGTTATAGGTGCTGGTTCGTACATGGGGAACACATTTAATGTACCGGGTAATGATAGTTTTGTTTATACCGGCAGCAATATTCAAATTCTTACTGATTGGACACAAGGGAGTGCAGGTGCAACCGTTTTCTTTTATTCTCAGACAGCGGCAGGAAAAGGAGTTGGTACTCGATCATCTTCACCAATTCAAGCAAGCTCTTTTTTGCAAAGTAGCACTTTTGGAAACTCTCGTCCAACTATGCGTATAACGTATTTACCACCTTCCCCTTGTAATTCAATGCCAATGACCGGTCCGGCCTTCACATATACATCCACTGTTTGTGCGAATACTCCGTTTACACTTGCTATTCAAAATCCAGTGGCAGGAAGTGGGATCACCTACTTATGGCAGCGTGCAAGTGATAGTTTGTTCACCACAGGTCTGACTAATCTGGGTACGACAGAAATTTATTCGACAACAGAATCAATGGCTTCTTATTATCGATGTATAGTTACTTGCACAGCCAGTGGTTTATCGTATATCACGCCTTATACCTTTGTGCAGTTAACGCCACATTATCTCTGTTACTGCTATAGCACATCTGTCAGTACAAGTGCTGAAGATATTTTGAATTTCAGTTTGGGGTCATTAAATAATTCCTCAACGTGTACCAG
>CAIQUX010000028.1 GCA_903875055.1 uncultured Bacteroidota bacterium | reverse complement strand
TAGACAGCAATGCGTTTACATTATTGGAAGAAAGTCTTCAACTTTGTAAGGATAATGGCGTAACACCTGTCATTTGTTTTTCACCCTTTTATTATTCCTATCATCATGAAAAGGAAATTATAGATCGTTTCCAATCAATCGCACACTCATTCCATTGTGAACTTCTTGATTTTTCATCAGATCCGACCTTTACAAAAAATGCAGATTTGTTTTATGATGAATTGCATCTCAATAATGACGGTGCAGCCATCTTTTCAAAACGCATAGCCGACCATATTTCATTGTCACTTCTTCAATCTAAATAAAAGGATTTTTGTTACTGGTACAATTGAACCTAAGTTACGCAAGACATAGTATCTTTATCCGGTGAATACGAACAAAGACTCGTTGCGAATATTATCCATCGTCCCCTATAAGGTCTTTCCGGCTGTGATGGGCGGACAAAAAGGCATTGCCTTGTTTTATAAATACTTTTCACGACTGGTATCGCTGAATTGTTTAACGGTCAGAGAAAATGATCCGGACGAAGAATATGTCATTTACACGCAACTTTCTAATTCACAAATACGTTATATCAATCCGTTTCTTTTTTTCAAGATCAACAGTTTGGCGAAACAAACCAATCGCACACATTTGCTTTTTGAGCATCCGTATTATGCTTGGCTTATTTTTTTGTTCAGCTTGCTTACATCAAAAAAAATCATCGTTCACTCGCATAATATCGAAAGTGAGCGGTTTAAAAGTATCGGAAAATGGTGGTGGAAAATATTGTGGTATTATGAACGATGGGCTTATCGACAGGCCGATCGTGTTTGGTTCAAGACCAATGAGGACAAACAATACGCACAGCTTTATTTCCATCTGGAGACAGAGAACTGTTTCACGATTCCATATGGCATTGAGGCCAATCAGCTTCCCGAAGAAAAGGAATTGTTGGCTTGCAGAAAGCAACTGCAAACGATGTATGCTATGCAGGATGAAGAAGCAATTCTGTTGTTTAATGGTACGCTCAGTTACAAACCCAATCTGGATGCCTTGAAATTTATCTTACATGATATCAATCCACTGCTGTTGAAGGAAAAGCTTTCTTATAAAATACTGATTTGCGGCAAAGGGCTTCCACCGGAGATGAACGGACTGAAGGATTCTCTGGATAAGAATATTATCTATGCTGGTTTTGTCGACGATATCGATCTGTATTTCAAAGGCTGCGATATCTTTATCAATCCCTTGCAGGATGGAGGCGGTATCAAAACCAAGTTGGTAGAGGCTTTAGGTTTTGGAAAGAAATGTGTGTCCTCTGCAAATGGTGCCATCGGTGTTGACCCGGCTTGCACAGGAGGACGACTGTTAGTCGTAGCCGATAAGAACTGGCAAGCATATAGTGACGGCATCATGATGATGACAAAACAGGAAATCGGCAATGACAATAGGGACTTTTACAACATCTATTCATGGCAACAGATTGCTGAAAAGGCTGTCCGATCGTTTTCCTGAGAACGAATCACGGATTCTGTTTTTTGATGCCTTATTTCAAGAATCAAACTTTGAATTTCTAATTTACTGCTTCGGGTGTGTTACCTTTGGCTTCTAAAATTTATATCATCATGGCATTTACATTACCCCCCTTACCATATGCTCACAATGCATTGGAGCCGCATATCGATCAGTTGACCATGGAAATCCATCATGGCAAACATCATCAG
>CAIQUX010000027.1 GCA_903875055.1 uncultured Bacteroidota bacterium | reverse complement strand
CTCATCATCACGACCGACGCCGATTGCAGGATGTGTAATTATTGGTTGCTGAGTATCGTCAGTTATTATGAAACCTATCGACATCAGCTCATTGCCTCACCCGTACTTTTCACCACCGACAACAGTTGGTTTCAAACGTTTCAATCAATCGATTTCACAGCCATGCAAGGCATCACCGCTGCCTTATCAGCTACCCATAGCGGTACGATGTGTAACGGCGCGAATCTGGCGTATACCCGAAAAGCCTTCAACGCCGTGGACGGTTTTAAAGGAATCGATGATATCGCCAGTGGCGACGATATGTTGCTGATGTATAAGATCGAGAAACATTATCCTCAAAAGACAAGTTACCTGAAATGTAAAGATTCGATCGTATACACCAGCCCGATGCCGACGATGCGTACCTTTCTGCAACAACGAACGCGTTGGGCTTCCAAAGCCAATAAGTTTGAAGACAAACGTATCACAACCGTATTAGCCATCGTCTATCTGTTCAATCTACTTTTTCCTGTCATGTTGATAGCAAGCTTCTTCGATTATACATTCATCGGCCCTTTCATTTTTTTATGGCTTCTAAAGACGGCTCTTGAAGTAAGTTTACTTCTTCCTGTCAGTGCTTTCTTTCTTAAGAAAAAAGAATTGACGTACTTTGCTCTTTTACAATTCATCCATATTCCCTATGTACTTTATTCAGGATTGAAAGGTCAGACTGGAACGTATGAATGGAAAGAACGACAAGTGCGATAATATTCAAACAGGACATGATCACAAATACCAACTCCCGATTCTGGAAACGGTTCCGAAAAAACAAGGCAGCCCTTGCTTCTTTGTTGGTGATCGTCTTAGTCATCCTGATTGCGTTGTTTGCCTATCCTCTGTCACCCGATGACAGTACGGATGCCAATACCATGATGGTTGAAATCGGAACACGCAAGCCTGGATTCGCCTGCTCATTTCTGAAAAAATATACAACGACAGATGAACCGAAAACTAATCTGTTCAACTATCTCATGCATGGAAAAGTAAGTCAGGTGGTACTGATACCAATACAGAGATATACGCTAAGTAAAGACAGCATTCATGTTGAGCATATCATGGATGAAAATAGTACTGAAACACTTTCCTTTTCAATCAAACAACTTTATCCCGCCGATCTGGATCCTTCAAGTATCCATGAGAAACTGATCATGCATCGAACCTTCTGGCTAGGTACCGATCGTTATGGTCGCGATCTTTTGTCACGTCTGCTCATCGGTAGCAGAGTCAGTATGGCCGTGGGTTTCATAGCCGTATTGATTTCTATTTTTATCGGCGTCTTGCTTGGCGCCTTAAGTGGTTTTTTCGGTGGATGGGTCGATCAGATCATCACCTGGCTCATCAACGTGCTATGGGCAATTCCGACCTTACTGCTGGTATTTGCGATTACGTTTGCGTTGGGAAAAGGATTCTGGCAGATCTTCATAGCGGTTGGTTTTACCATGTGGGTCGGTACGGCCCGTCTCATACGCGGACAAGTCATGGCACTCAAGGAACTTGAATACATACAGGCCGCCAGAGTGATGGGATTCTCGTCACTTCGTATCATTGTCAAACACATCTTACCGAATGTATTGGGGCCGACGATTGTGATGGCCGCCAGTAATTTTGCCACCGCCATCTTGATAGAAGCCGGTCTTAGTTTTTTAGGTATCGGCGTGCAACCTCCCACTTCCTCCTGGGGGTTGATGATCAAAGAGAATTATAATTTCATCATCACCAACCATCCGATGCTGGCCATCATTCCGGGTCTGGCCATCATGCTGATTGTCCTTGCTTTTAATCTGTTGGGAAATGCGTTGCGTGATGCGCTCGATGTGAAAGGATAAGTTTATCGTTCCTCCATATCCAATCGCACCACCTTGTTGATACCATCGAGCGATTCAAGCCGGTTGCAAAGATCATCGAGTTCTTCTTTGTGATTGACGAATACCATGATGGTTCCTTCGAACAATCCATCGGCGGAATCTATACTCATGCTTCGCATATTCATTTTCAATTCGCCCGACACCACATTCGTAATCTTGTTGATGATACCTACATCATCGATACCGTTTATTTTGACACCGGTCAGGAAGGATATTTCTTTGTTCTTAGCCCATTTAGCTTTGATGACACGATGTCCATAGTTAGCCAGCAAGGTGGATGCATTGGGGCAATTGGTACGATGTATTTTCAAACCTTCACCACTGGTTACAAAACCAAATACGTCGTCACCCGGTATGGGCTGACAACAGGCCGCCAGCTTATATTCGATCTTATCGCTGCTTTCACCGAACAACACCAATTCATATCCTTTTGACGGCATTTGTTTTGCCAGATCGATATGATACTCTTCTCTGACAGGTAGTTTCTTTTCAACTTCATGCGGTGCTTCGAGTCGGTCACCAACAATTTTGAATTTCGCTAATTCCTTTAGTTCTATCGTATGCACGGCGATGGCATAATAGAGATCAAGGGCTGAGGTATACTTGTAATAATTCACCAGCTCATTGATATTGTCGGCATGATGAGCCACCTTCATATTATCGAGCTTACGTATCAGCATTTCCTTTCCGTCGGCAGCAATCACCCGCTTCTCTTCCTTGAGATAATATTTGATCCTTGATTTGGCTTTAGCCGTCACCACCATATTCAGCCAATCGGCATTGGGCTTTTGTTTTTTGGACGTGATGATTTCAATCTGGTCCGCATTTTTCAATTCATGACTGATGGGCACCAACTTGTAATTCACTTTGGCACCTATACAATTCTTTCCAAGTTCGGAGTGAATATCGAAGGCAAAATCAAGGGAGGTCGAACCGGTTGGCAGAATACGCATATCACCTTGTGGTGTATAGACATAAATCTCATCACCCAAAATATCTTTTTTCAGGTCCTGAATAAAATCCATCGCATTGCTGTCGGGATTCTGCAGCAGTTCCTTGATATGTTTCAACCAATCATCGAGTTTCGATTCTTGTCCGCTTGAACCATCCTTGTATTTCCAATGCGCGGCCAGCCCTTTCTCGGCAATCTCATTCATACGTTCGGTACGGATCTGCACCTCCACCCACCGTCCGCCCGGCCCCATGACGGTTGTGTGCAAGGCTTCGTATCCATTGCTCTTGGGCGTGCTCACCCAATCGCGTAAACGCTCGACACTATGCTGATAATAATTCGTGATGATGGAAAACACCTTCCAGCAATCTTCCTTTTCATTGCTTGTACGTAAGATGATACGGATTGCAAACAAATCATACACTTCTTCAAAGGTCACATGCTTGGTCTTGATTTTATTCCATATTGAATGGATGGATTTAGGCCGGCCGTAAATATCAAAATCAAAATTATTCCGTTCCAGCTCTTCTTTGATCGGTTTGATGAATTCGTTGATATACCGGGTCCGTTCCCGTTTGGTATCCCTCAATTTTTGTGTAATGTCTTCGAATACTTCATTCTCGGTGTACTTCATCGAAAGATCTTCCAGCTCAGATTTGATTTCATAAAGACCCAACCGCATGGCCAGAGGCGCATAAAGGAACGTTGTTTCCGAAGCGATCTTCAATTGTTTATCGCGACTCATGCTGTCCATTGTACGCATGTTATGCAGACGGTCGGCAATCTTGATCAAGATGACACGAGGATCATCGGCCAGGGTCAATAATATCTTCTTGAAATTCTCGGCTTGTTGTGTGGTGTTTTTTGTCTCCACCACATTCGAAATCTTGGTCAGTCCTTCAACAATCTTGGCGCACGATGAACCGAACTCCATCTCGATCTCCTTCAATGTCACTTCGGTATCCTCGACCGTATCATGAAGAAGGGCACAAATCACGGAGGTGACTCCTAATCCGATTTCTTCCACCACGATCTTAGCCACAGCCAGCGGATGAAAGATATATGGCTCGCCTGATTTTCGACGCATATCTTTATGGGCATCGGCGGCAATTTCAAACGCGCGACGCACCAGACGTTTGTCACCCTTTTTTAGACGATGTTTCAGGGCGCGCAACAAGGAGCGGTATTCGCGAAGAATCAATTTTTTTTCTTCTTCGCCGGCAAGAATCTGTTTGTCTGTATCAACCATAAGGAAAGTGAGAGTCAAGTAAAAATACAATTTTACAGCCGTAAAAAAAATCATCGTTTCAGATTTTTTGAATCCCTCATCAGTTTTACAGATACCAAACTATTTTTTCAGGATTCTGTCGCTTCGCTTATCTTTATGCCGATGAAACTATTTATCGTTCCTACCCCCATCGGTAATCTTGAGGATATGACACTGAGAGCCATCCGTATCCTGAAGGAAGCGGATGCCATACTTGCCGAAGACACGCGCACTTCCGGTGTCTTGCTCAAGCATTATGAAATCAGCAAGCCGCTATGGAAATATCATATGCATAACGAGCATCAGGTCTTACAACATCTGGTATCAGAAATTTTAGGTGGAAAAACATTGGCGCTTATCACCGATGCCGGTACACCAGGCATCTCCGATCCCGGCTTTTTGTTGGTGCGCGAATGTATCAAGAACGGCATCGAAGTCGAATGCCTGCCAGGTGCTACGGCGTTTGTGCCTGCTCTGGTTGATAGCGGATTCCCTATCAACCGTTTTGTATATGAAGGTTTTTTGCCTCAGAAAAAAGGACGGATGACCTTGCTCAATCTTCTGAAGGAAGAAGAGCGTGCCATTGTTTTTTATGAAAGCCCGCATCGATTAGTGAAAACCTTACACGAACTAAAAAAATATTTTGGCGAGGAAAGGGAGGTTTGTGTGTGTCGTGAGCTATCTAAAAAATTTGAAGAACACAAGATCGGCACACTGACTGAAGTCGCTGCATACTATGAAGCGCATCCACCGAAAGGGGAGATTGTGGTGGTGTTGAAGGGGAAGGAGTAAGGCCCGATATTTTATTAAATCCTTCACTCTAAGAATCAGCAATAAACTATCTCGAAATCAACTCCAGCATCTGTTCATGTATTTTACCGTTCGTGGCCAATGTCTGTTTATCATACACATTGTAAGGCTCACCTTTAAAATTACTGATTCGCCCACCGGCTTCTTCTACCATCAAATAACCGGCCGCCACATCCCATGGATTGAGATTGTATTCCCAGAAACCATCAAAGCGACCTGCAGCCACCCAACATAAATCGATAGCCGCACTTCCCAATCGGCGCACTGGCAAGCCCAGTCGTACGAAACGTTCAAATACCGGTATCGGGTCGGTCTCGATGGCGGCCCAACGATACGGGAAGCCGGTCACTAGACAAGCAATTTCCAATTGCGGATTGGCAGAAACTTTCAGTGGTTTATTATTCAGGAAAGCGCCTTTGCCACGCTCGGCAAAAAACAATTCATTCATGAAAGGATTGAATACGGCACCCATCACCATTTGCCCGTCACGTTCCAAGCCGATACTGATACAACAGATCGGAATGCCATGGGCAAAATTGACTGTACCGTCTATCGGATCGATAATCCATTTATGATTCGACGATGTACTTAACTCGCCAACTTCTTCACTTAAGATAAAATGCTCCGGGAATTCCGATTTAATGACATCAATGATGGCATCTTCTGATTTCTTATCGACCTCTGTCACCAAGTTATTGAGGGTATCCTTGCTCTGAATTTCGAAGGTCCCTTCAAAATAATGCCGGAGTATTTCGGCTCCGGCGTGGATAGCCCGCAGCATGGTGTTTTTTAGCAAATCGTTCATAATTATCAGAAATATTCGGTTATTTTTGAAGCCACACAAATATACTTCCTTTTTTCACTTCCATGCAATTAAGCGTTATCATCGTCAACTATAATGTCAAATACTTCCTTGAGCATTGTCTGCTTTCGGTGGTCAAAGCATGTGAAGGAATCGAGGCTGAAATTTTAGTGGTTGATAATATGTCTGCCGACGGAAGCGCTGAGATGGTAAGTGCCAAATTCCCTCAGGTCAAACTAATAGCCAACAAGGATAATATCGGTTTTGCGAAAGCCAATAATCAGGCAGTGGATAAAGCGAAGGGAAAATATATCCTGTATCTGAATCCAGACACCATCGTGCCTGAAGATTGCTTTACGAAATGTATCGGCTACATGGACACCCATGAAGATACAGGTGCTCTGGGATGCCGACTGATAGACGGAAAAGGACAATTCTTACCCGAATCGAAACGTGGTTTTCCCTCTGCAACGGTCGCATTTTTCAAGATCATAGGACTTTCTTCTTTGTTTAAACGGTCAACACTTTTCAACCGTTATCATCTCGGATATTTGTCTGAATTCGCAATCAATGAAGTGGATGTGTTGGCAGGTTGTTTTATGTTTTGCCGCAAGTCGGTCATCGACAACGTCGGAAGTTTCGATACCGATTATTTCATGTATGGCGAAGATATCGATCTGAGTTACAAGATCAACAATGCCGGGTTTAAGAATATCTATTTCCCTGAGACAAGCGTCATTCATTATAAAGGTGAAAGCACCAAGAAAGGCAGTCTGAATTATGTAAAAATGTTTTATCAGGCGATGATCATCTTTGCGCGTAAACATTTCCATAGTTCGAAGAAAGGTTTCTTTGTCTTGCTGATCAAACTGGCCATTTATATGCGGGCAATATTGGCTTTTGTCACACGTATCTTCTCGATTGTCAAACTCCCATTGATCGATGCCGCTCTCTTATTGGTTTCGATGACCACCATGAAAGCCCTTTGGATCAAGAACATCAAGACGGATACGCATTATTCTTCTACCTTACTCGCAGGATTTTTCATGGCCTATATTGTCATCTGGATCACATCGATTTATGTCAATGGCGGATACGACAAACCCTATAAAGCGAGTCGTGTGATGCGGAGTATGCTCATCGGCGGCATCATGACTTTAGCCTTGTATGGATTGTTAAGTGAACAGATGCGTTTCTCGAGAGGCATCACGGTCTTGGGTGCGCTGTTCGGCACCATGCTGATACTACTGTCAAGGAAAGTTTTACAATACCTCAATGTAAGCAGCGTGGAAAGCGACGATACTCAAAAGCAGGTCATCATAGTGGGCACAGCTGAAGAGGAACATGAAATACGAACTCTGCTTAGCCATGCCTTTATTGAAAAGAATATCATCGGCACGGTGAGTCCTTTCGAAGAAAAAGAAAGCTCTCAATTAGGTGTCTTTTCTCAACTCAAACCGCTGAGTCAGATTTATAAAGCCACAGAAATCATTTTTGCGCAGCATCATCTCGGGTTTAAACAAATCATAGACAGCCTCCAAGCTTGTGGCAATAAACTTGAATACAAGATTCATTGTATGGGTACTGACAGTATTATCGGCAGCAACAGTAAAAACACCGCGGGTGATTTGTATACCACCGAATTGGTGTATGCGATCACCAGTTCAATCTCAAAACGGAACAAGCGGATGGTCGATATCGTTTCGTCATTATTGCTTTTAATTTTCTCACCGCTTTGCTTCTGGTTTGCCAAAAACAAGCATTCCTATTTCCTGAATGCCTTTCTCGTGCTTGAAGGTGATAAGACGTTTGTCGGGTATGATGATATCCAATTTCCTGCGTTAAAACCGCACCTGTTGAATGTCTATCCGATTATTGATGGCTTTGAGATTCCGGCCGATAATAAAGAACATCTCGATTGGTTGTATGCCAAAAAATACGATGCCTGGGAGGATGTAAAAATTATCTGGGCAAAATGGCGATCGATGTAGGCATTGCTTTTCAAATCCATTCACAACTATTGAACCATGTATTAAACCATGCCGTTGGCAAGCAGATATTCAGCAATCTGAATGGCATTGGTGGCTGCACCTTTACGTAAATTATCCGACACGATCCAGCAATTCAAGGTTTTAGGTTGCGTTTCATCACGACGTATCCTGCCGACAAAGACATCATCCTTGTCATGGGCATCCAAAGGCATAGGATATTTGAGGTGCTGTATATCGTCAACCACAGTCACACCGTCAAAATCTGCCAATAACTTCTTCACATCATACAGATCGAACTCTTCTTCGAATTCAATGTTCACGCTTTCACTATGGCCTCCCATCACCGGCAGACGCACGCAAGTAGCTGTAACCATGATCGAATCGTCATGCATGATCTTCTTGGTTTCATTCACCATCTTCATCTCTTCCTTGGTGTACCCGTTATCGGTAAACACGTCGATCTGCGGAATGATATTAAGGTCTATGGTATATGGATACACTTTTTCACCTTCGATATTATTGCGTTCGTTTTGCAACTGGGTAACAGCCTTCACACCCGTACCTGTCACTGATTGATAGGTAGAAACCACCACCCGTTTGATCTTATATCTGTCGTGCAAAGGTTTCAATACCATCACCATCTGTATGGTCGAACAATTGGGATTCGCAATGATCTTATCTGTAGCTATCAATTCATTCCCATTCACTTCGGGTACCACCAACTTGTTGTTCGGATTCATTCGCCATGCCGACGAATTATCGATGACTGTAATACCCGCTTCAGCAAATAAGGGCGCCAAGGCTAGTGAGGTATTTCCACCCGCTGAAAAGATGGCTATAGACGGTTTCATGGCAATGGCATCCTGATAGGAAACCACCTTATATTTCTTACCGGCAAAGTCGACTTCCTTACCGATTGATTTTTCGGAAGCGACTGGAATCAATTCAGTCACCGGAAATTTGCGTTCCTCCAATACTTGTAACATTTTGGTGCCTACCAATCCGGTAGCACCTACTACTGCGATTTTCATTCGAAAAAATTGTGTTTAACCGTTAAAATATAACAGCTTATGTGAAGCGACAAAACTAATTAATCAAATTCATAATCTCGGGATCATCATCCAGATTATTCATTTGTGAAACAATCCAGTTATGCCTTCTTACTATCAATGATGAAGGATTGGCTATGCTATACCTGACCGGGCTGGGAAGAATAGCAGCAATCCAGGCGGCTTCACTTTTTGTCAGATTCCTGGCATCCTTATGAAAATAATGCTGGGCAGCGGCTTGAATGCCGAATATACCTTTACCCATTTCGGCCACATTCAGGTAGGTTTCCAATATCCGTTTCTTACGCCAGATCAATTCGATCATGAAGGTGTGATAGACTTCCAGTCCTTTTCTGAACCAATCTCGTCCGTTCCAGAGAAAAACATTCTTGGCCGTTTGTTGCGAAATGGTGCTGGCTCCTCTGACCTTTTTGTGTTTAGGATTCTCGTTATACTTCATGGCCTTTTTGATGGCGCTCCAGTCAAACCCGTTATGTTCAGGAAACAACTGGTCTTCGCTGCAGATGACTGCCAGTTTGCAATTTCGTCCCATGTCATCATAGCTGATATAATCACGTTCAAGTCCATTGCCACGAAGTAATGAACTTATCATCACGGTGGTGACAGGTGTGTCGATCCATTTTGTGAGTATGATAAACGCGAGATTCGCGAAGAAAAGAAGAAGGATTATTTTTTTTACTTTTTTAAAAAAAGCCGACAAGCGCGAAGGTTTAGCCACGAAAGTAGAAGTTAAGTATTGCAAACAAAAGTATAGTATTCATGTTGAAAAATATATACATCAGACAAATGATTGTCTTATTCATCCAAATGGTTACTTGCTAATGTTGAGGCTTCTGTCTGAAGAATCTTAGAATCGGTAACCCATACCAATATGTAATTGGGCTAAAAAGCTCAGGTTGTTATTCGAGTTGTTGTTTTTAGCTTTTTCATCATAATAATTGATACCCAAGCCACCATCAAGACCGATAAAGAATTGACGGGTGATTGTTACGTTCAAGGTCTGGTTCAACAGGAATCCGAAATGCGACGCCTTTTCAACAACATCTGTTCGCACATAATTACTTCCTACATAATTATAGGTCTGATACTTGTTTTCACCGATGCCCAACATGATGGCAGGAGCGATCGCATATTTCACCGGACCAGTATTCTTAGCCGGATACAATTTGGCTTCTATACCGACATTGAAATAATTATTGTTGATTGCCAGCATCACCGGTATTTTCAAGCCCAGATAATTGTTGACCAATCGTTCGTACGAAAAACCTACACCTACAAAATCACTCGCAATCAGATGAACAGGATTGAATGCCAGGATATTCTTGCCATACTCTTTTTTAATGACTAGGGATGAACTTCCGGGTTGCGCCATCGAAGTCAGGGCTGACGAACAAATTAACAGAGCAATGAGTATCTTTTTCATATCACTAATTTTTTTCAAAAGTAAGCCATTAAGCACCTCGACGCTTCATTCATTCCCACTTTTTTAAAGAGAGTCTTTTTCACCTGTCCAAATCAATTTTCAAACGGATTCAACACAGTTTTTCCGAATCAACAATAAAAACTAAATTTGGGCAAATCACTTGCTCATGCCGCAAAAGTTTCTGCTGTCATTACTCGTTCTGCTTTGTCTAATGCATCAAGTCATGGCGCAACCAGCTAACAATTCAGTTCCACTTCCTGCTATGGCTTCTGCCAAACGTGTCTGGGTCGATAGTGTATATAATTCAATGTCGCTAACTCAAAAGATCGGACAATTGTTTATGATTGCGGCCTATTCAGGTGGTGAGAAATATAATCAGCCTCTGATGGAAAAACTGATCAACGAAAACGGTATCGGCGGATTGATTTTCATGCAAGGTACACCGCTGGTACAAGCCGAACAATGTAATCACTATCAAAGGATGAGTAAGGTGCCCCTCATGATCGGGATGGATGCCGAATGGGGATTGGGTATGCGGTTGACAGGTGTTCGCGATTTTCCCCGACAGCTGATGATGGGAGCCATGACCGACAGTACCCTGGTCTACAAGATGGGAAGTGCCATTGCAAACCAATGTGTACGGATGGGTGTACATGTCGATTTCGCACCGGTCATCGATATCAATAATAATCCCAATAACCCGGTTATCAATTTCCGGTCATTCGGAGAGAATAAGAATAAGGTGGCCAATTATGGTTTGCAATATATGCGTGGTTTGCAGGATAATGGCGTGATGGCCTGTGCCAAACATTTTCCCGGTCATGGCGACACAGACGTAGACTCACATAAAGATCTTCCCGAAATAAAAAAAACCATTCCTGAACTCGAAGCGCTTGAATTTTATCCTTTCAACAAATTGATTGTAAACGGACTGCAATCTGTCATGGTAGCCCATTTGCAGATACCAGCTATCGACGATAGAGAGCATACGCCTACGACCCTCTCCGATAAAGCGGTAACACAATTATTGAAACAAAAAATGGGATTCAAAGGTCTGATCTTTACCGATGCCTTGAACATGGATGGCATTGCCAAATACTATTCACCCGGCGAAATCGACCTGAAGGCTTTTGCCGCCGGCAACGATGTCCTTCTCTTTTCACAGGATGTACCGACCGGTGTCGAAAAGATACGACAAGCGATTGCGGATGGTCAAGTTCCGGAGGCAAGATTAGAAGAAAGTGTGAAAAAGATTTTGGAGGCAAAATATAATGCAGGGCTATACAAACATGATACCATCAGTACTTCCAATCTGAATGAAGACCTGAACCGTTATGTGAGTACTTTACGTCAACAGATGGCTGAAGCCGCCATCACCTTACTCAATGATCCCAACCAGATGATTGATAAGATCAAACGAAATGCCGGAGCAGATATTGCGTATGTAGGAATCGGTACCACCTCTGAAAGCGCTTTCACCAGAGCCCTGACCGATGCCGGTGTGAAGCAGATACTTTTTGCTCCTACTGCCGAAGAAAAACATACAAAGTCGTTTTATAAGAAAATCAAAGCGGCCGACATACTAATTATCGGCATACATAACCTGACCGGTTATCCAGGGAAAAATTTCGGTATAACGCAAAATGAACTTGATATGATTACCGAACTCACCAAGACTAAAAAGAGCATCATGGTCTTATTCGGTAATCCATATGCCATGAAGAATTTCTGTGAGAATGAAGGGATGATGGTCACCTACGACGAATCTGAAGAAACACAAATTGCCGCAGCGAAAATCCTTACCGGTCAACTGAAAGCGAAGGGAAGATTGCCGGTGACCGTCTGCGCCAATTATAAAGCGGGTGATGGTATCCGTTCGATCACTACCAATCTTGGTGAAGTGGCCGACAGCACTTTATTTTCAAAGCAAAATAAGGATGTCACTGTCGAAAAAATAGTTCCGGTGAAATTCGCACACGATTATCCATTACAATGTTGTGTGAGTCCGAATGCATTGGGTGTAAACAACAAGGAACTTGATAAACTGGATGAATTCATCGAGTCAGCTATCAAGTCGGGAGCGTTTCCGGGATGTCGCATTTTAGTGGCGAAAGAAGGGAAAGTTTTTTATGATAAACCTTTTGGCTTTACAGATGAAACAAAAAAGACGCCGGTCGACATCAATACCATTTATGATATTGCTTCGGTAACCAAAGTGGCTGCCACGACACTTGCCATGATGAAATTGTATGAACAAGGCAAGATCGATCTCAATGAATCATTAGGAACTTTTTTACCAATAACAAAAGGTACCGATAAGGAACATCTTAAGATTAAAGATATCCTGACTCATCAGGCCGGATTAAAAGCATGGATTCCTTTTTATAAAGAGACGCTCGATAGTACAGGTCATCCTAAAGCCGATATCTATAGCAAGACCCCTTCAGGAAAATTCAACGTGATCGTTGCACCCGATTTATTCATGCGAAGCGATTGGATCGATACGATGTGGAACCGCATTCTCACGTCACCACTTGAGAACGAAGGCAAATATGTGTATAGTGATCTGGATTTTATTTTACTTCAGAAAGTGGTGGAACGATTAACGGATAAATCGCTGAGTGTGTATGTGAATGATGAATTTTATAATCCCTTAGGGCTTACCAACACAGCCTATTTACCGAGACGTAATTTGGCAGGAAAAGATATTGCGCCGTCGGAAATCGATCAATATTTCAGATATCAGACTCTACAAGGAAATGTACATGATATGGCGGCGGCCATGTTTGGTGGTGTCTCTGGTCATGCTGGCCTTTTCACTTCAGCCAATGATTTGGGTGTCATCTTTCAAATGTTGATGAACGGTGGTGTGTATAGTGGGAAACGCTATTTTCAAAAAGCTACAGTCGATCTGTTCACTGCAAGAAACTCGGGTATCAGCCGACGCGGATTAGGATTCGACAAACCAGAACCCACACCTGGCAAATCAAGCCCTTGTCCTGATAATGCATCCTTGTCAACATTCGGCCATCAGGGATTTACCGGCACCAGCGTATGGGCCGATCCACAACATGAATTGTTATTCATTTTCTTATCGAACCGCACGTACCCGACTGCTGAAAACAAGATGATCAACAAGCTGAATGTGCGTGAACATGCACAGGAGTATATCTATAATGCATTAGGTGTGGCTTCCCGATACAGGAAATAATTGGTCGGATGAGTGATAGAATTCAAAACACGGGAACTATATTTGTCGAAACAAAACGAAGAATATGAAAAAGAAAATCCTTTTCGCAGCTCTCTTGATGACTGCACAATCTATAAGCCTTTTTGCACAACGAAGCAGCGGATCCGATTACGATCCGATGGCAAGACCTAATATAGTAAAGATCAACATCAGTTCGCTCGCGTATAAAAATATTTCATTGCAATACGAACGTGTCTTAGGCAACAAAATATCGGTTTCATGCGGTGTAAGATTTATGCCGAAAGGTTCGTTAGCTTATACCAAAACGATTGACAATCTGGCCAATTCAAATTCCAATTCAAATTCAGATTCTGTTCATCTGTCTGATTGGAAAGCGAATAGTCTGGCTATCACACCTGAATTCAGATTTTACCCTAAGCATGCAGGCAAAGGCTTTTACCTGGCCCCTTATTTCAGATACAGGACTATAGGTTTAGATTTACCGGTTGATTATACAGATGGGAATGGCGTAAAGCAACATGTGTCTGCCAAAGGCAATCTCTCGTCCTATATTGGTGGTCTGATGAT
Source organism: uncultured Bacteroidota bacterium (assembly GCA_903875055.1). Taxonomy (GTDB): domain Bacteria; phylum Bacteroidota; class Bacteroidia; order Chitinophagales; family Chitinophagaceae; genus OLB11. The sequence goes on along the minus strand of CAIQUX010000027.1, from coordinate 24,359 downwards.
AGGGACGCAATTCAATCTTGGCAAAATGGTAACCTTGGATTGGTATATCATTGGGTTTCAATACGGAAGCACGAATATCAAACTTGATGTCACCTCAACCAAGACTATGACGGCTACTGATCAGCAGGATGTACGAAGTAACCTGCAGGAAATCAAGGATCTTTCGAACAGCTTTAAAAATATTAATTACGTTGTAAATGCCAATGGCGGTAATATCAGCGGGAAGTACAATTCATTAGGTTTTCGCGGCTTTGGCTTGAATCTTGGATTCAAATTCTAAACAGACATTCATTGAAATTCTTACACTCAACCTTGAACGGTTGAGTTTTTTTATTAGTTGACCCAGTCTTTGGCATCCTGCACGATATGCCTGACTGTAGCATCAATACCATATTTTTCTTTCAGATGTTTGGCTATCGCATCGGTACAATAAACCGATCGGTGCTGACCGCCTGTACAACCGAAACTGATCATCAGGTTTTCAAATCCGCGATTCAGATAATCGTCAACAGAAATATCAATGATGCCTTTCACATGTTGAAGAAACTCATGAACCTTGGTTTTTGATTCTAAAAATTGAATAACGGACCGGTCTCTGCCCGTACTTTTCTTATACTCCTCAAACCGCCCGGGATTCAGGATGCCGCGACAATCAAAAACAAAGCCGCCACCATTTCCGCTTTCATCCACAGGAATCCCTTGCTTGTAAGAAAAGCTTTGAACCAGGATACTGAGTTTATTCTCTGCATATTTTTTCACCACACCGATCTGATGTTCAGTGATCTGTTCCTCCATCGCTACGAGAACATGATTCAATTCATCATAACCTTCCAATGAAAATCGTGAACGCCATTCATTGACATTGGCCAGTCCCAAGGGGATACTACTCAGGAAATGGGCGCGTCGTTCGATGATGCCCCTTAACCCGTATGAACCTAACACCTGCAGTAAACGAACCAATACGATGGATGAATAACCGTCATCAAACATTTTTTCTTCGACCTGGATCTTACTTCTCAGTTCATGTTTGTAATGCGCATACAATTCGGTTTTCCAATCAAACGGCAATTGGGCTTTGGCCTGCCACAAAAGTGAGGCCACATCATATTGCAAAGGACCTTTCATGCCACCCTGATAATCTATGAAGTGTGGCTCTTGTTCTTTTATGATGATATTCCTTCCCTGAAAATCGCGATACATGAAATAGAGAGGGCCAATTTGTCCAATGCTTTTTGATAATTTTTCAAAGTCGGCCATCAATTTGGCTTTATTATAATCGATCTTATGCAGATCAAGAAAAAAGTATTTGAAGTAATTTAAATCAGCCAAGACAGCATTCTTGTCGAATGAAGACGATGAATAACATTTTGTAAAATCAAGTTCCAATCCACCTGTCAATTGCATGTTGACGAGTGCGGAGAGCGATTTTTTGTATAGTTCTTTAACTGCTTCTGTATACCCTTCTCTCAATACGACATCCAATAGAGATTCGTCACCAACATCTTCCTGAATATATTTTTTTCGGTCCTTACTGATCTGCAGAAGTTGAGGGACAGGCGATCCGTTTTGCTTAAAAAACTCGGTGAAATAAAAGAACGATTCATTCTCTTCCGTATTAGAACTTTCGCAGGCAATGAACGTTTTATCGCCGGAGAATACACGGTAATATTTTCGGTTAGATCCGGCTTGTGCCAGAGGTTCGACTGACAGAATATTTTCCTTACCGAAATATTGCTCTAGATATTGTTGCATGAGGCAAATGTACTTGAGAAAATAAACATAACGTTACAGTCCATGCATACTCACCAGATACACCATTTGACTCATGGTGATCGCACCTAATGAAAGTTCTCTGCGTTGTATATTTTCAAAGATGTCGTTGTCGCTATGATGCATATCGAAATAACGTTGCGAATCGGGCATCAGTTCCATGATAGGTGTACCGAATTTTCGTTTTAAGGGTCCGATATCAGCGCCGCCACCTTCGCGGTCAAAACTCCAGACATTATAAGGCATGAACAACGAAGCCCATGATTTGATTGCATCACGTTTGTCTTTGTCCATCTCCATCGAAAAACCATAGGGTGTAGCACCACCGGCATCGCTTTCGATTGCCAGAATATGTTTTTCATGATTCTCTTCTGCCAGCTCAGCATATTTTTTCCCGCCACGCAAACCGTTCTCTTCATTCATGAATAAGACGGCACGTAGGGTACGTTTGGGTCTGATACCTAATTCCTTAAATACACGAAGTACTTCAATAGCCTGTACTACACCGGCGCCATCATCGTGGGCGCCTTCGCCTATATCCCATGAATCGAGATGCCCGCCGAAGACAATGATCTCATCTGGATTTTCTGTTCCTTTGATTTCAGCCACCACGTTATGCGACTTCACATCAGCTAACATCTGGCAAGTGGTTCGAATATACATTGATACTTCCTTCTTCGCATTCATGGTTTGCTCCAATTGATCTGCGTCGAGATTGGAGATGGCGACAGCAGGAATGGAGGGATATTCTTTATTATACGTCAAGGTGCCTGTATGTGGTTTATTGTCATAGGCCGAAGACACTGAACGTATCACGACACCGATAGCACCCATCTTACTGGCTTCGCTGGGTGCGCCCCAACGGTAATAGACACAGGGCCCATAACTTTCGAAGGTGTTGATATTCGTCTGGTCGAATCTGAAATTGAAGAATACGATTTTACCTTTTACATCATCCGGACTCATCCGTTTCAATTCATCGATATTATTTATTCTCAACAGTTTGGCGGTTATTCCCTGTTCGCCGGTGCCCACAGCATTCCCTAACGAAGCGATATGTATACCCGACTTTTTTCCTTTGACAATCACAGAAGCTTCTTCTTCGCCACGGACCCAATGCGGCACCATCACTTCCTGAAGGAAGACACGGTCGCAACCGATCTTATCAAGCGTTTCCTTTCCCCAGGCCACTGCTTGTTCGGCTTGCGGTGAACCACTAATCCGATGACCGATATGTTTGCACAAATAACGCAAATCGTTATAGCATTGATAGTTGGTGAGGATATGATTGGAAATCTGCTTCATCACAGCACTATCCTTTTTGACATCCTGAGAAAAGGAAGACGCGGATACGCTGACGCCGAGCAGCAGAACGAAGATTTTCTTCATCATGGTGAACATACTTTTAGGGTCTAAATGTAGTGAAAGAAATTCAATGTTCTGAGGAATGAAACAATAAAGGGGTGTCAAACGATTTGTAAAATAATATCTTATTTTCGCATCGATGCTGATTGAACAACAAAAATCATTGCTGGACTATAACACGTTTCATATCGATGAATATGCCCGCTATTTTACAACAGTTCAAAATGAGAAAGAATTACAACTAGTCCTGGAAAGTGAAATAGCCAAAGAGCAGGAACTTTTTATTCTTGGCGGAGGCAGTAATGTATTACTGACGCATGAAGTAAACGGATTGGTGATTCGCAATCAAATGAAAGGCATTGAAATTATTTACGAAGATGATTCGATTGCAAAAGTAAAATTCCAAGCCGGTGAAAGCTGGCATCATTGTGTTCTTTGGTGTGTGGAGCAAAACCTGGGAGGAATTGAGAATCTTTCATTCATTCCAGGGACCATTGGCGCCGCACCGATTCAAAATATAGGTGCTTATGGAGCAGAATTAAAAGATGTCTTTGTTGAATTAGAAGCGATGCATATCTGTTTGAAACAGCGAAAAGTTTTCATGAAAAATGAATGTAATTTTGGTTATCGCAACAGCATTTTTAAGACTGAAGCAAAGGGAAAGTACATCATCCTTTCAGTCACGCTTCAACTTTCTAAAAAACCTCAATTCAATACCAGCTATGGTCATATTCAGGATGAACTGAACTCAATGGGGGTAACTGAATTAAATTTAAAAGCAGTTTCTGATGCAATCATCCGTATTCGTCAAAGCAAATTACCAGACCCGGCAATGATAGGTAATGCCGGTAGTTTTTTTAAGAATCCAAGCGTTAGCGAATCTGAATTTGAAATTCTTCATAAGAAATACAATGACATGCCCTTTTTCAAAAATAACGAGGCAGTAAAAATTCCAGCAGCCTGGTTAATTGAGCATTGTCATCCTGATAATGCGCTAAGTTGGAAAGGATATCGTGAGCTAAATTTTGGTGTTCATATTAAACAAGCCCTGTGTCTGGTCAATTATTCAGATGCTAATGGACGCGACATCTTAGGACTTTCTGAACGAATTATAACATCCGTGCAACAAGCGTTTAACATCACGTTAGAACGAGAGGTTAACATTTGGTAAAAACTTGCCCGGCTAACATTTCATTATGTTTACAAAACCCTAAGTGTCTTTTTGGTAAGACCAGGAAGCCTACTTTCGCGTCTCACTAAAAATACGAACGATGAAAGCAATTAAATACGTATCTGTTTTAGTCATTATCACCTGTCTGTTGTTTGTTAATGAAAACTCCTTTTCGCAATTTAATAAGATCAACGTGAATGTCTGGAAAGGGATGGCAAGTTATTATCACCCTAAGTTTAATGGCCGCAAAACAACCAATGGAGAAATTTTCAGCAATAGGAAACTGACATGCGCCAATAATTTTCTTCGACTTGGAACTTATATACTTGTATCCAATCTAAAAAACGGAGTAAGCGTGATTGTCAAAGTAAACGACCGGATGCATCCGGGCAATAAACGACTGATTGATCTTTCTCAGGCTGCTGCAAACAAATTAGGTTTCCTGAATCAGGGTTTGGGCGAAGTTCGGATACAGGTCCTGACAGATGAAGAAGGCAATATTGCCTTCAATTAATATGCTATATTTGGTTGACAGAAAAGTCTGATTCAAAACCTCTAAGGTTTTCAGATTGATGATCATTTGATGAAAATTCCAGCCAACATAACCAAGTTTGCCGTATTTTGTTTCAATTTTACAAATCGGGGTATTACAACTATCTAAACATCCAAACCGAATGGCATGCATAAACTGATTCTGATAGTATTGCTTTGTCTGCATTTATCAAGCGAAGCACAGACAGAGCGGACACAATGGACTGGTACTGCCAGTTATTATCATCCAAGGTTCAATGGCAGAAAAACATCTAGTGGGCAAGTTTTCAACAATGAAAAATTAACTGCTGCGAGTAACAGATTAAAATGTGGGACTAAGGTTAGGGTGACAAATCTAAAAAACAACAACTCTGTCATTGTCACCATCAACGACCATATGCACGGTCGAAATAAACGCCTTATTGATGTTTCTTCCTCAGCAGCAAAAATACTGGGTTTTTATAAGCAAGGTGTTTGCAAAGTGAGTATCGAACTTATCAAAGACGATATCAAAGATGAATAGGCTTGGACTGATCATCAAAATCTACATAAATGTAACGGTCTAATAATAACAAATGAAGACCAAACATGCTCTTTTTTCATTTTTTGAAAGTATCTTGCGACAAGCTTAAAACTATGCAATACGAAATAAAACAATCAGGCAAATTCAAGTATGTTGAAGAAGGGTCGGGCCAGCCTTTGGTTCTTCTCCACGGATTGTTTGGAGCTTTGAGTAATTTCAAAGACTTGATTGAATGCTTCAAAGAAAAATATACGGTCTACATACCGATGTTACCCTTATATGATCTCACCAATTTAGACACCTCCGTGTCTGGTCTGGCCAAGCATGTAGCAAAATTCATTGAGGTTAAAAAATTAACTGATGTTCACCTGATGGGAAATTCCTTAGGTGGTCATATCGCACTGGTTTACTCGCTTAAGCATAGCGAAAAAGTAAAGACCATCACCCTGACCGGGAGTTCTGGTTTATTTGAAAATGGCATGGGTGAAACATATCCTAAGCGAGGTGATAAAGATTATATACGTAAAAAGGTGGAACTTACCTTTTATGATCCTAAATCAGCCACTGATGAATTAGTAGATGAAGTGTATAATATCGTCAATAATCGCTTGAAGGCTGTTAAAATCATTTATCTCGCTAAGTCTGCTATCCGTCACCATCTTGGGAATGAATTACAGAATATCAAACAACCAGTTTGTCTGATTTGGGGTAAAAATGATACCATTACTCCTCCTATGGTTGCCGAAGAGTTCAAGAAGCTCCTACCGACTTCTGAATTGCATTGGATAGACAAATGCGGTCACGCACCGATGATGGAAGTGCCTGGCGAATTCAATATTTTACTCAACGAATTTTTAAGTAAAAACTCGAATTAATACTTGCTTAATCAAATATGTGGATGATATTTGCGTTAGTCAATTATTCATGGATTCCAAGAGTTTAATATCATCTGAGTTTCCTGTCCTCTCATTGGAAGACAGCGGTGAAAAGGCTTTACGCCTGATGAATGAGTACCGCGTTTTTCATTTACCCTTGATTCAACGTGATAATTATCTGGCCCTTATTTCGGAAGACGATATCCTCGATTGGGACACTCCCGAAGAACCCTTGTCACTAGCCGAATTCCTAACCTTCAGACCAGCAGTTTCTGAAGGTTCTCATCCATATGAAGCGGTTCGAATCGCAAAAGAATTCAATTTGTCAGTCCTTCCTGTTGTCGATAAACAAAATCATTTTTCAGGCGTGATTACAATTGACAGTTTATTCTCTTTCCTGACTGACAACAATGCCATAAAAAGCCATGGGAGCATTCTAGTCTTTGAAATGGAGCAACGAAATTACAGCTTGTCAGAGATTGCCAGAATTTGTGAAACTAACTCAGTCAGTATCCTCAGCCTAACAGTTAAAAACAAGGACGAACAGGGAATGATATGGGTTACTATCAAAGTCAATTCAAACGATATTCAGGCACTCGTGTCTACATTCGATCGATTTAATTACACAATGACCGAAGTATATTCAACCAGCTTCACAAAAGAAGATGTTCAACAGAATTATGATATGCTGATGCATTATATTAATCTGTAATTTTTGCTTTCACGTGATGCTACTTTACTAAGGCCCATTTCCTGAAGCCTTCTTCGCATCGTTATGACCGTCATGATTCCTTGAACTTTTGCACTAAAGCATGTTGCCTTCCTGATACATACTTCTTGACTTGGATTTACTACTTCCTAGTGGTCCTTCAGACGAGGAGTAGAATCAAATCTCATCGATAGATAATAAAGAGTATAACCAAATAATTACTCCTTCAGAAAACTTGTTACATAAACCTGATTCTTTTCATCTGTTACTTTGATTGCATACCGGCCATCAGGCAAAGTCGACACATCGATGATAGTTGCTTTTTCAATCATCAATACCACACGCCCGGTGGCATCTGTTATCATTGCATTAGTGATAGCAAAGTCGCTTTGTATATTCAACAGACCTGATGTTGGTGAAGGAAATACAGTCATATATGATGAAGGGCCAATATCATGAACGCTTGTACAGGTTTGAATGGTTACCGGCCGAATAGCAGAATCGGTACAGGATATATTCAATGATTGTTTGACTCTGACCATGCAATATGCAGGATTGCCCCAATGAACCGTACATGATGAATCATTGATACCACAACCGTTCATTGGAGTTCCGCCATTCACGGTCCAAATATATTGCGAACCAGGAATATGGGTTACATTGTAGATCTCCGTTGTATTGCGACAAGGATATGGGTTACCTGCTATGACTGGCTGAGGATGGGGCATGACTGTAATCGCCTTTGTAGTTTTACATCCATAGAGGGAGCTCACAATTGCATTGTAATTGCCCCCTGTTGTCGGAATGAAAAAACTTGTATCGGGGCCTGGCTGAAAATTATAGGTATATTGATTACCCATAAATATATCAATCGGGTCTCCAGCGCAATAAAATGCATTTGTCAATGGCGGTGGGGGGAATACTGTACCTGTCAGATGCGATTGCATCCAAGCGAGTCGGTTGGTAACGTTGGTTTTAAGTACACTGATATTCTCAACATAATTCTGCCATCGGTTCATATTCCGCTGCACAGCTATTCTGATGTACAGTTGGTTACTGTCAATAAGATTGATAAAAGCAGCATCTGTCAATACAGTATTTCTGAGCGTTGTGAAGCGACATGCAAGTGTTTTATTGAATACTGAATCCGTGCGCAAGGTTTGCCACCAAAAAGGATAAATCCAATATCCATGCGTAATGATATGTACCCAGCCTGTATCTGATTCATATCCACGATCGGCATCCCAAGGTGGTCCGCAATGGATTTTATTACCATCTGTACTTTTCTCTTTGTATAAATAAGTGCTTCGTCCGTATGTATCATAATTAGTGCTGTATTCACTTACAATCAGAAAATTAATCAGGTCATTTTCACTGGCATATTTTCGCCAACCGATCTGCTGGTTCTGATAATTGAGTCCATGCAAGGCATCTTCAAAACTATCTACAAACGAATGAATATAATTGAGCTGTAAAGGATGTATGATATTCTGATGCGGATAAACCAGCTTATACTCATAGGAAGACGTTAGCAATTGCCCCTGATAACCAGGATAATTTGAGTACCAAGCAGCTGGATCACCATTAGGATTAATTTCAAAAATATACCCCCCTGTTAGTTCAACACCCGATGTATCGGCAGGTTTTAGCTTAGCAATATTAACACGGTTTGCATCACGCTTTACTTTTTCTTCAAGGATATAAATACCGACATATTCTCCGTTTAACACGACTTCGATAAATCTGGTACGAGGTGCATAATAACCCATGCGTCTTGACATTTCAAAAGTGATTGGGTCTTTCATCATATATTCATCTGTGTAACATGATTTTATTATCCAATCACTTTCGAGCGGAAGATTCAATAAGGCAATGGAGGTGTCAGAGCCTGATGATGTTTGCAATTGAAAATCATAATTCGGCTTGTCGCCACCTGCCGAAGTATATCCTTGCCGCTCAATACCTAAATTGAAGGGTCCGTTGAACGAGGTTGAATTAAACGGATTTACACCTGATCCATTATCTATAACCTTTAAAGTACCCGGCACTTTCGGTTCATCAGGAATATAACCGGATGGTACATCAATTTTAAATATCGGAAGATTTGAATTGGATGCATTCAATGCAGCATTTTGCGGGTTTGATATAAAATTGACACTCCAACTAACCAAGGTCCCTGTAACACCATTGACTACATTGTCTGAATAGTATAAAGTCCATATACCGTTCGGATCTTGATAATTCAACAGATCTCGCATATTATCATACGCCATATAAGCTCCGCTAAATGGAGCGTTACTATATCGTATGGAAGAAGATGCATACAATCTAAAAACAGCATTCGTAAAATTGGCGTTGCCGCCATTGTTACCGCACAACTGAATATACGTGCCGGCAGGTGATTGCAGTGCCATTGACACATCACTTGCCTTCGGATGATTAAGGGTGATACTTATTTCGTAAAAGCCATACGCCGGAGATGATGAAGCCGGAAGGCCTGAAATTGTCTGACTAAAACTCAGGCCTGAACCTTCGGTACATACTTGATTAGGCGAAGATGTAAAAGTTTGTGCCTCACAACGAATTAAACACCCGAGAATGATTCCAAAAATCAACAATTTTCTCATTATTCTCATGAGTTATTTCTTGGTAAACCTTATAAGATAATTCTGCCTTTCATCGGTGCATTTAAATAGGTAATTGCCTGCAGGTAGAAATTCGATATTGATTTGCCCGATTTGTTTTTCTGTCGAAAAAACTTCTCGGCCAACCATATCAAAAACAACAATCTTCTTTAATTCCTTACTTGATTCAATGTACAATATTGAACTAACTGGATTAGGATACACTGAAATCAAAGCGGTGTTTTCGTCGATATCATTTAACCCGACGGGTATACATGATGGATTATAGGCAAAACCTGGAGAACCTTTCGGACAACCGGCAAACCAAGAGGTTGACGCATTGTGATTTCCTGAATACTGTCCGTTTTCCAAAGTCTTCCCTCCTCCATTCGGTGTCGTAGGCCATGGTGCGTTCGGACTATAACAAACACTATATCTCAACTTACCTGTATTATCAAACAATCTGATGACATCGCCTGTGCTGCTTAAACCAAAACCCAAAGGGCCTAATTTATTATAGACTGAAGGGAATTGTGTTGTAAATTTAGTATCATCAACATACAGCACCACATACTTGTTGGCCCCGATTAAATAGCCGGCTGGAAATGTATACAGGTTTGTTGAACTACCGTCACGCAAACTCCATCCATCCAGATTAAATGTTGTTGAGCTCTTATTATATAACTCTACCCAATCGCCTGCATCGGCTGTCAACGAAGAGCTATAATTGATTTCTGAATAAATCGGATTTTCAGTGCATGGCGTATATGCTACGCCCGGTGAGCCTCCCACACAACCGGCAAACCAGGAAGCGGAATTATCAGGTATGGAAGTCGGTGAAACAAGTTGAAGGGTCCGGCCGTTTCCACTGGCAGAGCATTGCCAGGTATCATAATATGTGAATGATGTGATCCGTTTATTATCCTTGTCGCGCATCACAATCTTCTGACTTATATTATCCAATTTAAAACATAATGGACCAATCTTATTCGTAAGTGCCGGAAATTGCGTGGCAAATTTTAAGCTGTCTTCATAGATTACCAAGCGTTGGCCGGCGTTGATCATCGTATTATTCGGAATCACACAATACTTCTCATAGCTATCACCATCAAGGAGCACAGCATTTGAGATATTAACGGCTACATTACCATAATTATACAGTTCAAGCCAGTCGCCCGCATCGATAGAATTTTCACTATGGAAATTTACCTCGTCAATCACTACTGACAAACCAGCCGCTATAGAACAATTTTGTGTTGAAGGGAACATATTGGCATCCATCCAATTTAGGCGATGGGTCAACCAAAGCTTCATTGAATCAATCTCACCATGCCAGCTATTGGCCACCCATCCGTTAGGCCACACATACGTACCGATGGTCTGCCAGATGGCAGAATCTCTAACAGCTGCCTGTTGCAAATGTGCTGCATTGGTATCAATACGTGCCATCAACGATGTTGTACTGAGTGTACTTTGTCTCAATTCATTCCAGCGGCAATTCAGCAGATTTTTAAACCATGGGTCCTGCAACATCTTATCGACCCAATAACCGCTACCACCCATTCCACAACCCGCATATAATTGCCATCCCGATGTCGGGTATCCGTTGCAATAGTCCCCATTACCAAAACTCAGGTTGTAGTCCCAATAAGGTCCCATAGTGAAGCGGCCGCATCGGCTATCCCTATCCTTATGCATAAATGTACTCAACCGATAGCCATCAATATTATTGCTCAACTCATTCAGGATAAAAAAGTCTGCAAACGAATATGGATTAGCGAATTTCCTGTACCCAAGATTAGGGTCTGTAAAATTTGAACTCCATAAAGACGACTCAAATGTGTTGATATAATTCTGCAGATAATTTTTTTGTGTGTTGGTAATTTCATTCCAATCGGGATCGTGGTTTTGAATCGTAATATTATGTGTGGTATTCCATGAAGGCCCGCTACTGCCTGTAATCTTATCCACTTTGAAAATATACCCCCCTGTTAGAGAATCACCGCTATTTGAAGTAGGTGTTATCTTGGCAACGTTCACCCTGTTTTTATCCCGTTTTATTTTTTCAAGCAATACATAGATACCTTGATTTTGTCCATTGATCACTAATTCAACAAATTGCGTCCGGCTTGAATACCAATTCATAGCTCTTGCCAGATCATACACCATCACATCCCGCATAAAGGTCTTATCGGTATACGGGCTTAACAGAATCCAGTCACTTTCTGCTGGATATCCAAGTAACGATACATTTTGAGTATTGCCCGAAGTATCAATAGTACTAAAACCGTAAGGTTTCTTTGGGAACATGGTCTGTGAAGTGGAACCTCTGAATTCAATACTTATTTTACCATTATAGTTATTGAACGGGTCTGAAATGCAATTCATACTTCCTGGTCCGTTATAAATAATTCCCATGTCACAAATGATACGCGGATTATCAACGATAGTCTGACCAAGCGTATTGATCGAAATAATAGGAAGGTCAGATTGCAATGATGTAGGTGCAATAAACCAAGCCGGAACCGGAGAATAGTTATATGAAGAATTCAGTATAGCTAATTGCAAAAAAGGTCGTGAACTTAAATCGTTGGAGTTACTTGTAAAATTATGCGTTTCAACACACAGAACATTACTTCCGTTAATTAGTAGCGTATCCAAGGCAGCTTGTGAAATGACAAAATAAGCTGGCTGCAATCCTTGATAAAGCTGCGCCTCGGTGCCACTTTGTGCAAGACTATTCCATTGTTGATTCGCATTCATGTTGGCCCTGGCAATTTCCTTGCCATTAAGATAAGCCACAAACCCGTCATCATAATCCATGCAGAATACAGCCGATTTGATGACCGATGTGTCAACTATATTGAATGTTTTTCGCATATACACGCAGGTAGTTGGATTGGGTGTAGTCGTATTGTCGTCACCGTCGGCATAACCGATACCTCCGATACCATTTGACCAGCTTGCGTCATTGAATGAAGGAAGTTGCCAACCCGAAATGGCTGCTGTCGGAATCTTGTATTTCCATGTGGTATTTTCCAACACACATGATTCCCAGTGATTGACAGGGGTGCCTCCGCATTGGGCAAAGACGCTGAAGCCTGTAAAAACCAGAATAGCCACAAATAAATATCTTTTCATTTTATTCGTACGTATGAACTCTCAATTTAAAGAATATTTGCATTTGTTGACCTTTACAGAATATCTATTTTCAAATAATGAGGTAAACATAGCAACAAATTGGCTAAAGTCGGTCATCACAATCTAAGAATGTAGGACGGCTTATTGCTTCAAGACATCAAGTGCTGGCTTTTGATAGCGTAGACAAAATAAACCGCTAACAAGAGATTCATTATCTGCACCGTAATAAATGTGAACCTGAATGATCTGGAATAATAGGAATGCCTGGCAAAGGCGCCAACAGACATTAATAAAATCAGTCCGAAGGGAATCAATATTTTATAGATATTCGACACACTGCTTAATGCGAGACCATCATTGATTTCAGGATTGACTGCACAAATAAAAATCAAATTGAAAAAAGCCATGATAAGTGGGGCGATACGAAAATCCATAAGGTAATTTTTCCAAGTTAGATTGTATTCAATTGATTGATCTTCTTTTTATTTTTTCCCGAATTGCTTCATGAAGTAATGGATATTTCCACTCAACAAAATCAATTCATCACCATCTGATTTTTGTATGTCAGCCTTCCATAATTCCTTTTCAGAACGCATAAGTAATTCGGAATCATTGAATGAAAGAACCGCATCCACCGAATACACTGAATCGCTATTATTAAAACTCACAGAACCTTTATACACGCCTTCTTTAGCTTTTTCCCTAAAATCGATACTTCGCAGGTAAAATTTTCTTCTGCTGAATTCCGGATCTGTCTTTTTATAACACGACCATTTCCCTTGAATGGTGGTATTGGATAAATCTTTTTTGCCCACATCCGCACCCGGAATACGCTTTGTGACTGGGGCATTGGTAAATTCTGGCAGCTTTCTGAAAAGATGATCACCTTCATTATCATTCAATACCAATTTATCCATATTGGATTCAATGATAGTAAAACTGATATGCTCGAGTTTCAGTTTACTTCCTTTGATTTCAGCTTCACCAGTTATGGTAGCCCCATTGGCATGTCTTACCATCATAAACCCGTCTTCACGGATTTCCAATCTAAGTGTATCCGTGAAATCCAATGGTATATCTTTCTTCTTAGACCGGCTTCCCTCCTGCCATTTACCGGCAATTTCTTTTATGCCTGTTTGCGCGTGACAAAACAAAGGCACTATAAAAAAAAGAAAGCACAAGGTTCTCATTTTCAAAACGATTTGAAAAGTAAATGTACGACTTCAATACATTCCAGACTTACTTCAATTCAAACGATTCCATGAACTTGGTGGTGAAATTGCCATTTCTGAAATCCTCATTATGCATCAGTTGCTGATGAAAAGGAATCGTGGTCTTGATTCCTTCAATGACATATTCGCTTAAGGCCCGACTCATGGTATTGATGGCCTCTTCTCTGGTTTGCGCTACTGCAATGATCTTGGCTATCATAGAATCATAAAATGGCGGAATGGTATAACCCGCATAAATATGCGAATCGATACGGACTCCATGTCCGCCAGGTGTATGTAACACTGTTATCTTTCCCGGAGAAGGTCTGAAGTCATTATAAGGATCTTCTGCATTGATACGACATTCGATGGCATGCATCTTAGGTTCATAATTATTCCCTGATATCGGCACGCCGCCTGCAATCTTGATTTGTTCTTTGATCAGATCGTAGTTGATCACTTCCTCTGTTACGCAATGTTCTACCTGAATGCGGGTATTCATTTCCATGAAGTAAAAATTGCGATGTTTGTCTACCAGAAATTCAACCGTTCCTACACCTTCATAATTGATTGAGTTGGCCGCTTTGATGGCTGCGTCTCCCATTCGCTTACGCAAATCAGGTGTCATGAATGGGGATGGACTTTCCTCCACCAATTTCTGGTGACGACGTTGTATGGAGCAATCACGCTCACTCAGATGACATGCTTTTCCGTATTGGTCACCGGCAATCTGTATCTCGATATGACGAGGTTCTTCAACATATTTCTCAAGATAAATACCATCATTCTTGAAAGAAACGGCTGCCTCCGATTTGGCATTTTCGTATGCCTTTTCAATTTCAGATTCTTTCCAAACCAGTCGCATTCCTTTACCACCCCCACCAGCTGTGGCTTTCAGTATCACAGGATATCCGATTTTCTTGGCTTGCTTTTTTGCTTCAGCCACCGATTCGATCAGACCTTCAGACCCTGGAATACATGGCACTCCGGCTTTGATCATCGTATCTTTTGCTGTGATCTTATCACCCATCGCATTGATCATTTCAGGTGTCGGTCCGATGAATTTGATCTTATGCTGTCCGCATATTTCTGCAAACTTTGCATTTTCAGCCAAGAAACCATATCCCGGATGAATCGCATCCGCATTCGTGATTTCGGCTGCCGCCATGATATGAGGAATATTCAAATAAGATTCGGCGCTTGACGGTTTTCCTATACAGACCGCTTCATCCGCAAACCGAACATGTAAACTGTCCTTATCGGCTGTCGAATACACGGCTACTGTAGGAATACCCATTTCACGACATGTACGAATAATACGTAACGCAATTTCGCCTCTGTTGGCTATTAATATCTTTCTAAACATTTGATTCAATTTGATGAGTTGGAAATGAAAAATTTGAAAATGAGACCATTTGAAAATTTGAACATTGCCTTGTACGTTGTTCTTCCATTTTCAACTTACCTCCTTTTCAAATTTTCAAATTAAGTCAGTTGTACTAAAAATAAAGGTTGATCATACTCTACAGGCGAGGTATCATCCACCAGCATTTTAACCACTTTCCCGTTCACTTCACTTTCTATTTCATTAAACAGTTTCATGGCTTCAACGATACACAATACATCTCCGACTTTGATATCGTCACCAACATTTACGAAGACTGGTTTACCCGGGCCTGATGAACGATAAAACGTGCCTATCATAGGAGATTTGATCGTGTGCAGGTTTTCTGATGCCGCCTCCTGAACAGGTGCTGCTACTTCTGTAGCTACCGCAACTGGAGCCGGGGCAGGTGCAGCAGGTGCATGTACAACCATTTGCTTTGTACTGACTACTTCTCCTCCCTGACGGATAGTGATTTTAAAATCACCTTTTTCAAGCTTCAGTTCATTCACATTCGAATGATTGACCGCATTGATCAGGTCATTGATTTCATTGATATTAAAAACCGGAGCCGGTATTTTATCTGAAGACTTTGGAGCAAGCGCTTTAACTGCAGCCGGTGCTGCCGCTTTCTTAGGTGCTGCTTTCTTAGGAGCCGCTTTTTTTGCTTTAGCCATTAGTATTGAATTTTAATGATTTAATTATGGATGGATAAAAACTAGCTTTTTACACGCTCTACGTACTCTCCTGTCTTCGTGCTGACACGAATCATTTCCCCTTCATTCACAAATAAAGGCACGTTGACGGTCGCACCGGTTTCAATGGTGGCGGGCTTCAAGGTGCGGGTTGCCGTATCGCCTTTCATGCCTGGTTCACTGTAGGTGACTAATACATCAATCTTTTCAGGAAGTTCAACGCCAATCGGCATATCTGTTTCGCCATTCAATAAAACGATTACTTCCTGTCCGTCTTTCAAAAACTGTGGTGCATTCACGAGTGTTTCTGCGACCGTGATTTGTTCAAAGGTTTCATTGTCCATAAAGCTATACCCTGTTTCATCCTTATACAGATATTGGTATGTTTTCTTTTCTACTCTTACCGGATGAATCGTTTCACCACTGTTCCATGTTTGTTCAATCGTGCGGTTATTATCAACGCCCTTCAATTTTGCCCACACTTTTGCTGCTGCACGAGCTGTTTTGTTTTGTCCGAATTCTACCACTGAATAAAGGCTGCCATCCAATTTGATGATTAAGCCGGAACGCATGTCTGCTGTTGTTGCCATAAACTTTTAATGAAGATTTTTAATTGAGAGCAAATATATACACTTAAACCTAATTATTTTTAAAACAAGTTGCCATAAATAAAAACAGGTTTCATTGGATGTTAATAAATAACGGGAGTATATATATCCTATTTATCAATATGAACTAAAAAGAAATTCTGTAACTATTCAGCCGCAGTCTAAAAGGTTCAGATTAGTTTACAACCGACTTAATCGAACACTATCAGAAAATGCTTCAGCAACCGCTCTATGGATCTAAAGCACCTTCCATGATATCAATATTACCCAGATGATCGATACACCGTTGCACATAATCATGAACGGGCTCGGGATAATTGATACCGGTATCTTCAATCAGCCTTTTGTTATCAAATACCTGCCCCAGATTGATGAATTCGATATACGGATCCATACCTCCGAAGAGTATTCTCAATTGTGATTTCTCTTCAAATACTTCATGCCAGTAATCAAGATACTCGGTATGCTGATGAAGTTCGGCATCGGCAGGAAGCTTGTTTTTAGCCCAGAGTTTGATCTGGTTTAATAATTTATGCGGAATGAATTTAAAATCTGGCCGGTCAGAAAAATGAGGTGCGATGGCTTCCGTCAGTTTCAGATTGGTAGTACAGGAATGTTCACCGGCTGAAATATGATATACCGTGTGATTTCGCTTAGTAAATAACAAGGCATCGATGGCATAGGCGGCATAGTCAACCGAAATAATATCCAACTTAGGTGCCGGACGCACAGGTATCAGACGCAGCATATTCACAGCCGCTAATGTCCAAAGGATGACATTCGAACGAGG
This sequence comes from uncultured Bacteroidota bacterium, assembly GCA_903875055.1. GTDB lineage: Bacteria > Bacteroidota > Bacteroidia > Chitinophagales > Chitinophagaceae > OLB11. Next base: position 6,962 of record CAIQUX010000027.1, on the reverse strand, counting down.
GATACGAGCTCTTGAATCGCCGAGGATGATGGAAGGACGCACAATCAAGATCTTATCTTCAGGAAGTGTCTCACGTATCATCAACTCACCCATCATTTTAGTATACGTGTATTTGACAAAATGGACAGAATTGGCGCTTGGCGACTCATCTTCAAAAATCAATCGGTCGGTAACCCCTTTCCCGATGATGGTGGCAGTGCCGACATAAGTAAACGTTTCAAGATGTTCTAATGTCTTACTCCAATTCAGAATCTGCTGCAAGCCGTTCAGATTCACTTTCTTTACCACATCATCATAAATTTTGGCAAATGAGGTGTTAGCGGCCGAGTGAATGATAACATTGACATCCTTCAATTGTTCATTTGCAATCAGTTGCTGATCCATCCCATCGTCTGACAGATTGCCAATAACCGGAATCACTTTATTCCTGTCAAAAAAATCACCATGCAACTTGAATACCTTTTCAAGACGGGCATCTGCAGCCGTATCATTCTCAGCACGGAGAAGACAATATATCTTTTTTATTTCATCTCTTTTCGAGAGAAGCATTAAAATTTCGCCACCTAAAAAACCGGTGGAACCAGTTATAAAAACATTCATTTTTTCTAATCAAATAATTCTAAACCGATAATACCGGCAATGATCAATACTATTGACAATATCTTAGGAACAGATACCGATTCTTTAAACCACATCATGCCCATAATCGCTATCAGGGCCGTACCGGAGCCCGCCCAGATCGAATAAGCAATGCCTACGTCCATCTTTTTAAGCACTAAAACCAAGGATCCAAGCGCTAAACCATAAAATACAAAGACCAATACTGAAGGAAGCGGTTTGCTAAAACCTTCGGCATATTTCATGGCCACAGTACCCAAAACCTCAAACAAAATACCGAAGGCCAGTATAATCCAATGCATATTTCCTTATTGTTATGGGACAAATGTATGGTTTTAGAAGAGCTTTTACTATATCCATGGCCTAATTAACAAGTCTTAAATTACTTTTGCCCCGGATGAAAAAGAAACTGGACGAATTAAACTACCTCGAAGGAGATATGTTGCTGATCGATAAACCTTACGGCTGGACCTCATTCGGCGTGGTGGCACAACTTAAAAAATGGACCAAAGCCAAGATAGGACATGCAGGTACATTGGACCCTCTGGCCAGCGGACTGGTGATAGTATGCACCGGAAAATGGACAAAAAAATTAACCGAATTACTGGGTCTGAAAAAAGAATATACCGGTATCATACAATTGGGTGAAGTCACTCCGACCTATGATTTAGAGAGCGTCCCCCAAGACAAAAAGGATATTTCGCATATCACGGAAGCGATGATTCATGATATCATCCAACAATTCCGCGGCGAAATCACCCAGTTTCCACCTATCCATTCGGCCATCAAACAAGAAGGAAAACCAGTTTATGAACTGGCCCGTCAGGGTAAGGAAGTAACCATGAAAAGCCGGAATGTTGTGATCAGCCAATTCGAACTGACAAAAATAGATTTACCCGAGCTTCATTTCCGCATAGAATGCAGTAGTGGCACTTATATCCGATCCATAGCCAATGATGTAGGTGAAGCGCTAGGTGTAGGCGGTTATCTCAAAATGTTGCGGCGGACCGCCATCGGCGAGTATCGTATCGAAGATGCCTACACCATGGATGAAATGAAGGAATTTTTCGGTACAGCCATGAATGCCCGTATCATTATCCCTAAACTATAAGAATAATTCCTCTGATAGACTGGCTCTAACATCGTTATTGATATGTAATGAGGGTGTTTCAGGTATATATTGATGGTGTTTCTATATCATCATGTACTAGTTTGTGGTACAATATGAGAGTCTTTCTGGGACATATTGATGGTGTTTCTATATCATCATGTACTAGTTTGTGGTACAATATGAGAGTCTTTCTGGGACATATTGATAGTGTTTCTATATCATCATGTACTAGTTTGTGGTACAATATGATGGTGTTTTTAGTACAACATGTACCACTTTCAGGTACATTTTAATGCCGGTTTGAGAAAGCCTTCGTTTTACTTTACATTGAAACTGCATATCATCACAACACAGATAGACCACATTAAATAGATTGATAGTCATCGCGATTCTGCAATTCACTCAGTTTCAATTTTTCAAATTACTTTTGCGCCGTGCAAGAAAATAACTCTCCCGCCAGGATAACAGCCCGGTTCATATCCATTCTTTTCCATCCGGTGTTTGTACCGGCCATGATATACGCCTTTCTATTAGTATGTTCGCCCGATCTGCTTTTCGGCGTGCCGGCCAAAACGCAGGCCTGGTGGCTGGTCATCATCAGTTATATCACCATTACCTTTCCTTTGCTGGTTGTTTTTCTGTTATGGCGACTGAAATTTATCGACTCCATGCTGATGCAGGGTACCAATGAACGTTATGGCCCCTTGATTGCCTCCATGCTGTTTTATTTCTGGACCTTTTGGTTATTTCATCATCAGTTTCAGGCACCCATGCTTTTGCAAAGCTTCCTGTTAGGGGTGTTCCTCACTACGGTCTTTTTATTTCTGGCCACCATCTTTTTCAAAATAAGTCTTCATGCAGGTGCCTGGGGTAGTGTGGTAGTATTTGCTGTCATCTGCATGTTCCACAGGATTCATCTGTCGGCTATACTCACCATATTTTCAGTGCTTGTAGCCGGACTTGTAGGCACCTCACGCCTTTACTTACAGGCACATGAAAAACGTCAATTGTACAGCGGTTATATCGTTGGCGGTCTGGGGCAATTACTGGCTTATATTATCTGCAAAACTTTCATTTAATCGACATGGCATTACCAAAAATCGAAACCTGTCTCTCTCCTTCCTTATTACATCTGTATGACATCAGTGAAAGTATCGTGGTCATTATCGATGTTTTCAGGGCTACATCCACGATGGCAGCTGCCTTACACAACGGCGCCCTCGAAATTATCCCGGTCGACGATGTGGACAAATGTATTCGTCTGGGTGCGGAAATCGAAAACTCCATCACCGCCGGTGAACGTGACGGCCAGGTAGCACCAGGCCTGCAACATGGCAATTCGCCCTTGGAATATCCACGTGAATTTATCGAAAACAAATCCCTCATTCTCACCACCACTAATGGTACACGCTTGCTACATATGTGCAGTGATGCCAGTGAAATCATCACGGGTTCATTCCTGAATCTGGGTGCCGTTTGCGATTATCTGACAGCACAAAAGAAACCCGTCTTGCTGGCTTGCGCCTCCTGGAAAGACCGTTATAACCTTGAAGATTCCTTATTTGCCGGTGCGGTGTATGATGCCATCGGTCATCAGTTTGAAATGAATTGCGACAGTACCCGTGCGGCGACTCATCTATATCGTCAGGCGAAGCCGGATCTATATGGATTCATACAAGACAGTGCGCATTTTCTTCGTCTCTCGAAATTCGGTTTACAATACGACATGGAATATTGCTGTAAGATTGATGAGCATAATGTGCTGGTGAAATTGGAAGGCGAGAAGCTGGTGAGAGGAAATTAAATAAGAGCCTTCTTGAAAGTGAAATGTTACCTTTTTCAACGTTGAACCGAGGGTCTCTTCACTTGCTTATACCTGAAGCATTCTACCAGATGATCGTTGACCATACCGGCGGCCTGCATATAGGCATAACAGATGGTGGATCCTACGAATTTGAATCCGCGTTTAGATAAGGCTTTACTCATGGCATCGCTTTCGGGACTTGTAGCCGGAATGCCTTTATGTTCTGCATGCACATGATGGATAGTCTTTCCGTTGACAAATTGCCAGATATAGTCATTGAATGTTCCATACTCTTTCTGTATGGCCATGAAGGCAATGGCATTGCTGACGGTAGCTTTTACTTTTAATTGGTTGCGGATGATGCCTGCATCCTGCAAGAGAAGTTGTATTTTTTCTTCATCAAATTTCGAGATCTTTTTTACATCAAATCCGGCAAAGGCCTTTCTGAAATTTTCTCGTTTATGCAAGATAGTTTTCCAGCTGAGTCCTGCTTGAAACGTATCGAGTACAATGAACTCAAAATGTTTTTTATCATCATGAACCGGAACACCCCATTCTTCATCATGATATTGATGCATGAGGTCATCATTGCCGGGCCAGATACAGGTCTTTTTCATTATGAAAGTTATACGTTATGAGATAAAAGTTATGAAGATATTGATAGATGTCAGGATTGCTTTTAACTAGTAACTTTTCGCCTTCCGCCTCTTTACCTGTTTGAATGCAATGCAATTCTATTGCCTTCGGTATCGACGATGAAGGCATAGTAGCCTGCTTCTTCACCGATCAGTGTTTTAGGTACGATGATTTTTCCTCCGGATTGTACGGTCTTATCAAGAACGACATTCACGTCCGGATTAGCATTCAGATACAACAGAGCACCGGCACCGCTTGGAATATAACCCTCACCATAGCAGATAGCCCCGCTCACGCCACCTTCTTCATTCGGGAAAAAAGCCATCTTGTAACCCTGAATCTCAGTGGTCTTCATATCGATACCGAAAATCGTTTCGTAAAATTTCCTTGCCCTGTCAAAATCGGTCACAGCTATTTCAAACCAATTGATCATATTTTGTGCTTGCATGCAGCGCTTATTTTGTTGGAAAAATACAACGAAATTTGATATGACGAAGTAAAATGTATTGAATTCCAACCGGATTCAGACCGCTTGTCAAAGATTTTTTCAGTGGAATTATTTTATTTTCACATTTGCAAAAAACAAAAACAATGAACGCACACGAAATCGATTACAAAATTTACGGGGAAGAGATGCAACACGTTGAGATTGAACTCGACCCCAATGAAACCGCTATTGGTGAAAGCGGTGCCTTTATGATGATGGATGACGGCGTGGAGATGCAAACCATCTTCGGCGACGGATCGCAACAACAGGGCGGACTGATGGGCAAACTCTTCTCGGCCGGGAAACGCCTGCTCACAGGTGAAAGCCTGTTCATGACAGCCTTCACGAATATCGGTCAGGGAAAAAAGAAAGTGCATTTCGCATCGCCCTATCCGGGAAAAATCATCGCTATGAACCTGGCAGATTATGGCGGCAGGATGATTTGCCAGAAAGATGCTTTTTTATGCGCTGCCAAAGGGGTAAGCATAGGCATCGAGTTTCAACGTAAACTGGGTACCGGTATTTTTGGTGGCGAAGGCTTCATCATGCAAAAACTTGAAGGTGACGGACTGGCCTTTGTACATGCCGGCGGACATGTGTTTGAGAAAACGCTGGCACCCGGTGAAGTATTGAAAATCGATACCGGATGTGTGGTAGCGTATACCAAAGATATTGATTTCGACATCCAGTTTATCGGAGGTATCAAGAACGTCGTATTCGGTGGCGAAGGGCTTTTCTTTGCAACCTTACGCGGCCCCGGAACCGTGTGGGTTCAATCGCTTCCTATCAGTCGGCTGGCTTCACGTATCATTGCCTACGGTTCATTCGGACGTCGCAAGGAAGAAGGCAGCATACTCGGAGGTCTGGGTAATCTGCTCGACGGTGACGGTATTTAACCGCATATTTCCAGACAAAAATATCAGACGAAGAGGCACAGATTGATGAAGACCTTTCAGAAAAACGATCGATGTCTCTTCGCTTGTTCGTTTAATAATTCAAATATTTATGCAGACACCCGATAAGAAATGTATTTTTGTGACTTATGCGAAATATCAAAATCATTGAAGTAAAATCTGAAATAGGCGCAGGCACACGCGGAGCCAGTCTGGGTGTGGATGCATTGAAAATTGCAGCGCTTGATTTTATGAGCAATTTCTTCGTCAACTTTCCAAGCGATGTGGTAGAAACCGAAAACAACCTGTTGTATGAGCCGGTTGAAAGCCCCTATGCAAAACGGATCAAAGGTGTAAAAACCATGTATGAACGTGTAGCCAAGGCCGTAGAAACCAACTTGAAATCGGGTTTGTTTCCGTTGGTATTGGCAGGAGACCACAGTAGTGCGGGTGGCACCATAGCCGGCATTAAAATGGCAAAACCTAAAAGTCGTTTAGGTGTGATATGGATAGATGCCCATGCTGATATTCATTCGCCGTATACGACACCCAGCGGAAACATGCATGGCATGCCACTTGCCATTTCGTTGGCCGAAGACAATTTAGATTGTCAGGTTCATCATCCCGATGAAGCGACCCTGAAGGTTTGGAATGAACTGAAGAATATAGGAAAGATATGCCCTAAGGTCTTGCCTGAAGATATCGTGTATATCGCTCTTCGTGATATTGAAAAAGAGGAAGATTATATCCTGAAAAAACTGGGAACTAAGATTATTCCGGTTTCAGAAGTAAGAAAAAAGGGGGTCGAACATGTAGTACGACAAACTTTACTGGCACTCAAACAATGCGACGACATCTATGTCTCATTTGATGTTGACAGTCTTGACAGCAGTATTTCGCGCGGCACCGGCACACCGGTGCCTAATGGATTAAAGGAACGTGAAGCGGAGGATTTATTGGCCAGCCTGATGCAGAATCACAAGATCTGTTGTTTTGAAATCACTGAAGTGAATCCGACGCTTGATAAGGAAAACCTGATGGCCGAAATCGCTTTCAATGTATTGCAACGAAGCGTGAATATCCTTCTGATGAATTAATCCTTCAGGTGATGCCAGAAATAGGTATAAAAATTTTAATCCTGTTGGCTCTTCTGATTTCAATGTTTCCGACCTTGTAAATGTATCTCTTATTGAATCCGTAAATCGTTTGTCAGCCTGGTAGCCCTTGTGTGTTTTCTTATTCTTAAAAATCACCTCGCAGTGCGTTAAATGATTTCCTGACTTCCGCGATTTTTAGAATTAGGAGAAAAAAGTCTCTGAAAGGGCTTTAAATGCTGGATTGTGTTTTTGGTTTTGGGTGTCCCGGCTTATTTTTGAGAATGTTTGTTCGCAGGAAGAAGAATAGAAGTGGTGT
>CAIQUX010000026.1 GCA_903875055.1 uncultured Bacteroidota bacterium | reverse complement strand
CGGTGCCGGCCTGAAATGAATACGCATTTGAATTGAGGTCGCATATATACACAGGTTGACCATCCAATAAAATATACTTAGGTGAATAGAGTATATTCTTATGCGTTACGGTCACGGCAAATTCAGGTATGTTGGATTGTATATCTTTACTGATTTTTGCCATTTGTTTACGCGGATAGCGAAGTTCATAATATTCATTTTTTTGTAAGTCATATTTCGCCAGATGGTTCTTTGTAATCGTGTAGTTTCTCGAAAGGCTAGGGACACTTAATGTAATATTGTCAATGCTCGACTGCTCTTTGATATCAATCAGGTCCTTGTATCTATCAGGAATCAAAATCTGTGGTGTGGTCAAACGTTCTTCAAATTGTTTGTTGGCGGCATACGCGGCTATATTCACTTTGGACAGAGGTTTATTCTTGTAATCAGTGGCTGTGATGGTAATCGGCAATTTTTGTCCGGGATATGCTTGTGTAGGCATGGTGGAATTCAGTTTGATCTGATGTTGTTTTGGTACATACGTAATTCTGTAGAAATTATTTTCAATACCGTTGTTGAGGTTGGTCGTAAACAAAATGGTGTAGGCGTCTTTGCTCTCGTCCTTCATGCTGAAATCGAGTCTGCTGCTTTTAGCGGCTTTGATAAGTTTGTCACCTTTCAGGATGCGGTAATAAACCGGTTCATCGAACGGGAAACTGAAGTTGATATGTATACTGTCTGCCGAGCGATTCCCTGTCACATGCGTAATGTCCAGCTTGTTGAAACGGATGTCAACATTGGCCGGCACCGAATCTTTATCCAGAAAGATGACCCTCGTGGCATAGGGAGAAAGTTTGAAGGAATAGGGCGTAGTAATTTTTTTACTGAACAAGGTATCATTATTACTTAATGAAATGACAGTATAAGGTCTGGCAGTATCCTTCAGATTATACAGACAATGAATATGCACGGAATCTTCCCGTTGATAGACCAGCACTTTTTCTTTTTCAGTTTGTTTGGTGAACTGCTTAACGAATACTTTTCGCTCGAAGGTGTTCGGATCGGTAAAACTTACTTCCAGGTTATAAATCGCATTCACTTTAGGCAAGATGGAGGAAGGGATTTTCAGCTCCATAAAATTCTCATACGGGTAAACTGTATCTTTCTCAAACCAGTTCAAACGTTTGGCCTCAGAAAGCGTCATGGTATCCGACAAAAAATCAGTTACCTGATTGATGCTCAGTTTGTAATGGATCTGGGTACCCTGTATAGGAAATTGATTGGCATCGGTTGCCACTGCATAGAACGTGATGTCTTCACCGGCATAATAAAGTTCACTCAGCATTGCGACATCATATTTACTCGTATTCAACACATAATCCTCAAGATAGAATTGACCATTATGGAAGAATGGGATAGCATGTTTGCTATATTGAATATTTAGGTTGAACCTGCGATCGATTTTCAGGCTATCAGGAATCTGCCATTTGAACAGATAGGCACCTGGTGTAGAACGTCTGATTTTTTTTGTGAACGAAAAATTCTGCATTGGTTCCGTGATGGTCAATCGGGTTTTCCTTCGGATAGGTCTGCCATTTTTCGGATCCATCAGAAATGCTTTCAGATTAAGTGTATCACCGGGTTTATAAATAGGTTTGTCAGTAATAATATAACCTTCTGAAACTCCACTGGTCTGTGGGTTATTGTTTCGTTGAGGCTTAGGCCTGTAACCTTCATTGAAATTATAGCGCATCAGGCAATATTCGCCACCAAGCGTTATTGATAGAAAAACTTTGTTGGTTCGTAATCGATCCTTATTGATTTTTGATTGATCGAAACTATATCCACCGTAACCTTCATTGAAAGTAGCTGGGATGCCATCGATTTCCACTGCGGCCTTTTCAATATTGGACTTGTTCTTCTTATCATTAATAAATAGAATCACATCATGGTCAATCACTTTCGATTTGATCTGGAAAGACGACCTGTATACATACCTGTAATTGATCGTTTCTCTTGTGATGGAAGTGACAATAAAATTGCCGTTAGGAAGTGTATCATCCTTATAACTCTTGATTGGATATGTCTTGAACAGATTAGAGAACAGAATGGACGTATCCTCGATGTTATTTTTAGTTATCAGATAGGTCGTTTGTTCCTTATCTAACCGGTACACGTACATCAAGGTGTCATTGGAAATAAAATCGGTCAGCTTCTGACTGAAACACGGGTTTACAACAAATAGAATAAGAAGAGCGGGGATAATGCTGGATACTTTCATAAAACACGTTTGCTACAAATAAAACTAACTCAATGTTCTTTTAAAGTTAACCATATAATAAGGAAGAATATTAGATTCTAGTATGAAATAGATAAAAGGCTTCTATTTTGCTTTTAAAAAGCGTCTTAGCGGACATGAACATGAGAGTGGCCGTGGAACTGAAGGATGTGTATGATACATTGCCTGCAATTTAATTTGGCTGAGTATTGAATCGGATTCGTGAGTTATTTTATTCCTTTATGAAAAGGTAAATTACTTTTATGTTTCAGATTGATTGGCATTATTTTTGAGCAAAATTGCGGAATATGGGGAAACAAGTGAAACCTAAGAAAAAGGGTACTGCAGATTCTGAAATTATTAAAAACGGATTACTGCAAGCGGAGAAACGCACTGCCGGAGAACAACCAAAGTCTGGTGGGTATATTGTATGGCTGATTCCAATTTTATTAGCCATAGTAACTATGCTTATTTATAGCAATACCTTCAGTCACCGTTTCGTATTGGATGATCATGGTATCATTAAGAATAATAAGATTACCAAAGCGCCTGTGAGTTGGGCCAATACAAAAACGATTTTCAGTACACCACTTAGAAAAGGAGATTTCTCCGATTTGGAAAACTCCTTATATCGTCCGGCTGTGAAAATGTTGTTCAATATAGAATGGAATGTGTTTGATGGTGACCCGCATAAGTTTCATTTCGTCAATGTCTTGTTGTATGCACTGACTGGAGTGTTCATCTTTTTCATCTTTTATGATATACTCAAGAAAAAATGGGTGGTGCCATTTCTGATTGCCTTATTGTTTTTGACACATCCGATTCATACTGAAGTAGTCGCGAATGTCAAGAGCGGTGATGAGATATTGAGTTTGCTTGGCATCCTGATGGCAATACGTTGCGTGCAGCTTTATCTTCGAAATCAAAAAATTACTTATCTGTTTTTGGCTGTAGCGGCCTATTTGATCGGTTCGTTCTCTAAAGAATCAACCGTGGTGGCGGTGGCTATTTTCCCGTTGTTTATTTATTTATTTACACAAGCTGATATCAAAAAGAATATCATCGTTTCCTCTATTATGTTGGCTTGCACCTTGTTCTTTCTGGTCTGCCGTCATTATTCATTGAACGGTTATCCGCCAGAGGCGCCTGTGAATGCCTTGGATAATTATATGGTTTTGTGCAAAGATCCTGCCTATGCGGGCACCGCACAATTTGCGTCTGCAGTCAATACGCTCGGTTTGTATGTCAAAACATTCCTTTATCCTCATCCGTTATCGTGCGATTACTCGTATTCTTCACTGATACCAGTGGGTTTTACAGATCCCGGCTTTTTGGTTTCATTCCTTTTGCTGTCAGGCTTATTCGGATTTGCCATATGGAAGTTGCTTCCTTTCGGAGAAAAGGGGAAAAATACGCATACCATCAGTTTCGGAATCTTATGGTTTTTCATAGCCATGTCCATTACGTCGAATATCTTTTTCCTGATCGGAACCTCCTTTGGCGAACGATTGTTCTTTGTTCCATCTCTCGGATTGATTATTGCCATCGTATTCACTCTTTCGCATTATCTACAGAAAGGAGAAGAGAGCAGTTTCTTTACAACCCTTTCTAAATCACCGATACTGTTCGGATTGGTTTTTGTAGTGGCAGGTTTGTATAGTTTTAAAACCTATGATCGTAATGAAGATTGGAAAACGGATTTCGGATTATTCTCCCGTGATGTGCAATATTATCCCAATGCCACGCATCTGCTGTTCTATATGGGGAATCACTTATCAGGAAGTGAGTTTGCCGAAAACTTAGAATATGATATCAATGAAAATCATTTGAATATCGATCTGAAGGATTCAGTTCATAAAGCCAACCTGCATTCTATTGCGGTCTTCCAGCGAGCACTCAGCATCTATCCGGCTTTGCCTAGCGACGGGTATAATCAATTAGGTAAAGCGTATTTCAATATAGGGCAGATTGACAGCGCCTATAAATATTATATGAAGGCCTTCAGTGAAGACAGCACGAATCCGATCTTTACCAATAATCTGGGAACGGCCTTTTATAATTCATCTATTCCACTGACGAATCTCGGTATCAAGTATCAGCAAATGGGTATGATGGATAGTGCTAATTATTATCTCTTGGCAGGAACTACCAAACTTATGTCGGCCTTGCCTTACTTTTTAAAGGCACATCATGGCGATACTACGGAATCCGATTTTATGAATAATATAGGCTGTATTTATGGTGCTACACAACGTCCTGATTCTGCCATCTATTGGTTCAAGAAGGCATCAGCGGCAGACCCTATGGATATAACGTCAGTCCAATTTTTAGATATTACGTATAGGGCCGTTGGAAAGATACAGGAAGCTGATTATTATAAGACAAAAACTGCTGAGGTGAAAGCCTTGCGGACTCAGCTAATGAAATAGAAATCATACCTATGCAATGCACCACTATAGACGAAGTCATCGTCCGTTTAAATCAGATTGTCGATGAGTGTAAAACGCAACAGGATGCACTCGGTTATTTTGCGGTTTTATATCGTAAGGTAACGATACGTGTGAAGCAAGGCATTTTGAAGAATGAGTTTGAAAACGGCGCCCGTATGGAACGTCTGGATGTGGTCTTTGCCAATCGTTATTTTGATGCGTTTGATGCTTACAGACTAAAGCAGCCTTGCAGTCAGAGTTGGCAAACAGCCTTTGATGCCGTGAATGAAAGCGGTCATGTCCTTTTGCAACATCTGTTGCTGGGTATCAATGCACATATCAATTTGGATCTGGGTATTGCCGCATTAAATGCTGTGGGCAATCAACCCTTGCTGTCCATACAAAACGATTTCAATGCGATCAATGCCGTACTTTGTGAATTGGTAGATGATGTAAAAACAGATATAGGTGATGTGTCCCCTGTCTTCAAATGGCTGATGCCCTTGGCGCCAAAGACAGAAGAGATGCTTATCAATTTCAGTATTCAAATTGCCAGAGACGGTGCCTGGAAGTTTGCGAATGAGTTGGACGCAAGTGGACGAAATCATAGCATGATACAAGAACGGGATAGTGTGATTGCCTTGCTTGGATTGGCCATCCGAAAACCTGGAACCATACTGCAGATTATAAATTTCGTGATCGCCTTGTTCGAATGGCGAACAGTAGCGGATAAAATGAAAATCCTTGAGAAGTAAATACGCTTCTATTATTATTTCTTATTGAAACTAAACATTAATTCAATTCAATCTTTACCCGTTCGATTTTATCACTAATGTTGATCTCAAGAAAATAAATTCCTTTTGTATACGCAGAAAAATCAAGCGTTATTTCTTTACCATTAACATGCTGTCGTTTAAACACTGTTTGCCCATGACTGTTTACAAGTTGGATGGATGCATCGTTTAGAAATTCCTTACTGGCAATATTGATTTGACCATGAGTAGGGTTGGGCGAAACTTCCAACAAATTAGAAGACAGATAGTCATTCACACCGACACCGGTTACCGTCACACAACTTGACGTGTCTGTGCAGCCAGCCTGCGTCACAATGACTGCATAATCGCCATTGCTAGTGGCTGTGAAACTCTGATTCGTTGCCCCTGCGATAATAGTATACGACGGACAAATCACCCATTGGTAAGTGGCACCATTCATGTTAGAATTTAATTGGGCTCCATTTTGTATAATCGTGTTGTTTGAGCCGGGAATGGTCAGGTATAAAATGACCATACTGTCACACCCTGATGCACTAATAAAAAAATGCGAATAGGTTCCGCTTGTTGTATAGGTACTGCCATTAAAGGTATAGGCATGACAAGCTGTTTGGTATATTACCTGTACGATGGTATCAATAGTCAAATGTAAAGACAGGTTACTGTCACAACCTGCTGCATTAAGGAAATTCTGTGTATACACACCTGTAGCCGTATAGGTTTGTCCATTGAAGGTAATACTATTGCAGTGATGCTGGGTGATATTGGTAATGGCTGAAGAGGAATGAAGCGTAAGATGCAATGTGATAATACTATCGCATCCAATTGAATTGGAAATGGTTTGAATATAGGTTCCGTTTGTGGTATAGGTTTGATTGTTGATGGTATAACTGTCACATGCCGTAACAGATGGTGCTGATGTCGTAGGTTGACATTGATGTAATTTCTGAATGAAAATACCTTGAAAATTGCTGAAACTGTAAACAGTGCAAATACCAGCCAGATCAGGATCCAAATCAATCGAATCACGAAAGGATCCTGTGGTGTAGATATTACCGGCGGCATTCACGGCAATCGAATTCCCTTCATCCCATGAATTTCCGCCAAATCCTTTTGCCCAAACAAAATTCCCGGATGAGTCAAGTTTGGAAATGAAGACATCGAAGTTGGTCGGATTGGCAGGAATATTATAAACACCTGCTCCCGGATCAAAATCACCCACACCTGAAAACTTACCTGTGGTATAAATTTTGGCGTTGGCATCAAGCATCATGGCTTGACCGTAATCATTGCCCGCACTACCGCTACTTCCCGACACCGGACTCCCCATATTTTTTGCCCATATAAAATCGCCTGTGGGTGTAAACTTCGTAACAAAAATATCCCTGTACCCATTCGAATTTAACAGGAACACATTCGGTCCCGGATCAAAATCAGAACCGTCAAGAAAAGTACCTGATACATACACATTGTTCGATGCATCAATCGAAATCGAATTGCCTTCACTTTGTGTCGAACCGACTTTTTTAGCCCACATGAAACTTCCGCTACTATCTAGTTTTGAAATGAAAATATTCTTATCAGCCGCATACGATAACATAGCGATGCCAGGCCCTGGATCAAAATCAACGCTGTCGTAATACGAACCGGTCGTGTATACATCACCTGCTGTGTCAAGTGTGATTCCATTGCCTTCTACCGTATGCGTGGTGCCAAATTTTTTCGCCCAGACAAAATTACCTGCATTGTCAAGTTTGGATATGAACATGTTATGGTAAGAGATAGGCGCCGTTAAGTTAAACATTGCCACACCCGGATCAAAATCGACGATATTACTGAATTGACCTGTTGTATAAATATTGCCTGATACATCCAATGCCATCGATCGAGGTTCAATAACGGTATTAACATCGCCGCTGAATTTTTTTGCCCAGACAAAATTTCCTGACTGATTTAATTTCAAGATAAAAAGACCCACTCCATCAGTAGAGAGATTATAGGTGGCTGCACCCGGATTGAAATCTATGGTTCCATCAAAATATCCGGTCATATAGATATTGCCGGCAGTATCAAATTTGATAGCTATACCATAAGCATGTCCGTTACCGAGTGAACCGTCTCCAAATTCTTTGGCCCAGACAAAATTTCCGGAGCCGTCCAATTTCAATAAGAAGGTTCCTATAAAATTAGTCGGAGTATAGACGCCTGGTCCCGGATCCAGATCAGGCATGTAATAACAAAATCCTGTTATATATACATTGCCCGCATTGTCGACGACTACAGACTTACCTCTATCCGAAACACCGGTCCCGACGATTCCACGCCCCCATTGAAGGGAAGGCGTTTGCGCCAAGATTTGTGTACAATAAAATGAAAGCGTAAAACAAAATAAAGTACTGATCTTGGCTAATGAATTCATGAATCTTACTATTTAAAGTTCTTTGATTTTTTAACATACAAAAAAACTATTTCGACCAAACATGATTGCTTAATCCTGTTGCCCAATTTGTTTCACCTAATTCCATACCAAGGCCGCTGCCCCCAGTATCGCCACATCACTTTCTTTCAGTTCGGAAGGCAGTAACTTGATCTTGTTTTTGTAAATGATCAACAGATTATCCTCCAGGTATTTTTTTGTCGGTTCAAAAATATAAGGCCCTGCTTGTGCCAATCCGCCAAATAAGATAATGGCTTCCGGACTCGTGATGGCCACCGCGTCAGCCAGACTTTGACCTAAAATCTTTCCGGTAAAGTCAAAGATGTCCAAAGCGAGTTTATCCTGTTGAACCGCAGCCTCATAAATATCTTTTGAGCTCAATACAGTGACATGCCGCAATAGACTTTCTTCTGTTCTGTTTTCCAGAAATTCGTGAGCGGTGCGCACTATCCCCGTCGCCGATGTGTAGGTTTCCAAACAACCTTTGCGTCCACAACCACAGATTCGACCGTCACGGACTGCAATGGTATGACCAAGTTCACCGGCAAATCCATCATGACCGTATATCATTTTTCCATTGGCTACAAAGCCGCTACCGACTCCTGTACCGAGAGTCACCATGATAAAATCGTTCATGCCTTTGGCTGCGCCATACATCATTTCACCGATAGCCGCTGCATTGGCATCATTGGTGACGAATGACTCTAACTTGAATTTTTCATTGAAGAGTTTTGCCAACGGAATGATGCCTTTCCAAATCAGGTTCGGAGCAAACTCTATACTTCCGTTATAATAATTTCCGTTTGGGGCACCGATACCGATGCCTTTGAAATGCATGATACCGAGACGATTGATTTCGGGTGAAAGTTTGATAAACGCCGCTTCAATGAAATCGTTGATATCCGGAAAGTCTTTAGTAGGAATACAAGCTTCAAAAAGGATGACCCCTTTCTTATCGACAATGCCCATCACGGAATTGGTACCTCCAATGTCTATACCGATACTATATTGCATATGCAGATTGTATTAATGAGATGAACCCGTATTGGCATCGTAATCGATTCCCTGTTTGCGCAAAATGTTTTTTACGGCAAAGGCGAAGAGGGCGAGATAGATAAAGCAAATGACGGTGATCCAGTATGAGGTGTGAATGCCGAAGCCTACATTCGTATTGCCGCTTTGCAGCAAGTCGGCGAGCTTGCCTTGAATCGGTGGAATGATGCCGCCACCTAAGATCATCATGATCAGGAATCCTGACCCTTGCATAGTGTATTTACCTAAACCTGCTGTTGCCAATGAAAAGATACATGGCCACATGACACTGCAGAATAATCCACCGCTCAGGAAGGCATAAGTCGCTATCTTGCCTTCTGAAAAAATGCCAACCAACATGGCCAAGGCACCCAATGAACTGAACATCAATAAGGTTCGTGCCGGTTTATCTTGTGTGGCATAAAAAGCTAAAATCAATATAAAAACACATATCACATACCAGTAAAGCGGACTCATATCGCTTTGTGCGATGGTGTTGATACCGATCACCACACCGAATGCAATCAGGGGTATGATGAACAATAAGATATTCTTCATGGTCTTTTCTGGTCTGAATACATTGATGGCACCGGCCCATCGGCCTATCATCAGACTGCCCCAATACATCGATACATAAGGTGCTGCCTGTGAAGCTTCGAATCCGCCGAATTGCGGTTGCTTCAACAGTTCACTCAAATTGCTTCCGATAGCAACTTCGACTCCGACATACACAAAGATGGCGAGCATACCCAATACCAATTGGGGATATTTCATGGCGCCCCATCCTTCATTGTTTTTGTTTGCACTGGCATACGAAAAGAAAATGGTACCCAATACAATAGCCAATCCAAAAAGTAACCAACGCATGCGGGTTGCTTCAATGGCTTTTTTGGCAATATCATCAACAGGCACTTCTTTGTAACTCATGAAGACTGGTATAAAGGCAACCACCAGCATGATGGTCATAAAAAGTAAAGCCATCAATGCCTTACCAGCTTTCTCGGTTTTTTCTTCGCTGGTACCAGCAGGTACTTTTTTTGAAAAGTAAAACAAGGCGGCGGCGCCAAGGAATAATGCACATACGAAAGAATAGAGTATGGTCACTTTATCGAGACTCAAATTATTGACCTGATCATCGCTTGCCTTGGTGACGCCAAATAAAGCGAGCGCCACAACAATAGGACCAATGAACGTGCCGAATGAATTGATACTTCCTCCAAGGCTGATACGGTTAGAACCTGTAGCTGAATCACCAAGAGAAATGGCAAACGGATTGGCAGCAGTCTGTTGTAATGAAAAACCTAGAGCCACGATAAAGAATCCGATCAACATACCACCAAACGTATTTCCGTTGACAGCGATTATCATGGCTATGGCACCTAAAGCCGAAAAGGTAAGACCGTATACGATACTCCGTTTATAACCCCATTTCGCAACAAGGTCTTTCCCGTTGAGTGTGGTATAGACAAACAAGCCCAATGCACCCAGATAATAAGCGCCATAAAAAGCAAAGTCAATCAACTGCGACTGATACTGATCGAGATAGAAATAGTGTTTGCAAAACGGGATGAAGACACCGTTACCGGCTGCGATGAAGCCCCAAAAGAAAAAGACGGTGACAAGTGTGCTGAGGGCACCATAGTTGGTTGGAATACTTTGTTTTTGAGGCTCCATGTAGTTTACATTTTTTTAGAAGGCTAAATGTAATAAAAAAATGTAAAGAAGATTTCTATTCCCTTGTTCTTTTATACGATGATATCAACGCGATCTCCTTTCCTGATTTTACCTTCACGAAGTACACGGGTGTATAGTCTTGATTCATTCGGAAAAACCTTCTGCGAAATCCGTACGAAGATCTCATTCAGAAATGATTTTTTGATGGTCTTGCATGGTGCTGCGTAGGAGGTCAATTGCACGATTACTTCAGGACCGATTTGTAATTTGATACCAGGTACAAGCAAGGCATAGTCATTGAACGAGAGCGTGAGATTTTCACCTGTTGAACCCGCTTCGATCGGATGCCCCTCCTGTTTCAATTGGTTGATGATCTCTATCGAGAAGAGGCAGACCGCCCTTTCAGGTCCGCCATGATATCGTCGGTCTTTTTGTTTATCACCCACGATACCTTCGAATGTAACCATTGCCTCATCCGTTGGAAGTTTAGGCACACCGCCTTTGGAAATATTGATTTGATAGAGATGATTCATGATGAATTGCCGCGTTAATAATGGTACTCTAATAGTATGGTTATTATCATATAATTAAATGAGGGAGTAACAATGATCAAGACTCAAGGTATGAGTATCAAACTTTTTTATTGTTGATTTAGCATTGGTTGAATGCCCTTTTTTAACTAACTACCAATTCCCGATGACTATTAAGTTGCTTCTGTATCGTTGACCTAAGTAATCCTTTTAAACTGATATCCTCGTCCAAGGAAGGCCAATGAATGCCTGTACCTTGTGCAATAATTGAGTAATCCTTCAATTGCTCAAGTGATGCCCCTTTTAATCGATCCGTAATATTGATTTCAGAATGAATGATACTTCCCGTATTCAATACTATCAGCATTGTATTTATTTCAGTATGAAAATCAATCGCTACCATTTTCAACTTGGATTCAAATATTATTGATTCCAGACTGTCATATCTATTTTGAAAAGTGCTCATTCCATTTAGTTTTGATTAAAGAAATATTTATTTCAACGGCTTCCATAATATCTTTTTCTTCCGATTTTGTGAAGTTATGAAAATAAGCCACTTCAAATTGTGGTTCAATCCATATTTTTCCATTAGCCTCCGCTTTTACAACATGAATGTGCATTGGCTCAATTCCTTCCAACGAATAAAAGAAAAATCGAATTCCATGTATGAATAATATGGTTGGCATGATGTAAATATAATTCAGTCAACTTATAAATCTTGTTCAAAATTGACCACCAATTTCATTGTATGTATAAATTCGCGATTCCTAAAGTTGGAAATCACATTTTTCGTATATTGAAAAAGCCCCATAAAAAGGGGCTTTTAATGTCAGCGGAGAGTGAGAGATTCGAACTCTCGATACCCTTTTGGGATATACACACTTTCCAGGCGTGCTCCTTCGGCCACTCGGACAACTCTCCGTTGTAAGTGGCGGCGAAGATAATTAATTATGTTGAAAAAGTTCCAATGCATTTTCTGTTGTAACGCTTCTCACTTCATCCAATGAAACGCCTTTTAATTCCGCCAGTTTTTGTGCCACCAGATTCACATAACTGCTTTCATTTCGCTTTCCTCTGTGGGGTGCGGGTGTCAGATAAGGTGCATCGGTTTCAAGGACCAAATGCTTCAGGTCAATTCGTTGGACCACTTCCTGCAAGCCTGCATTTTTGTATGTCAATACACCACCAATACCTAGATAGAAACCCATATCGATGATTTGCACAGCGCTTTCATAGCTTCCGCTGAAACAATGAAATACACCTTTGATTCCTTTCGATGAATATTCCCTCACGATGTCGATGGTATCGCGTGTGGCTTCACGGGTATGAATCACAATTGGGATATTGAATTCGAGAGCCCATTCGATCTGGGTACGGAAGGCTTTCTTTTGATGATCGACAAAGGTCTTGTCCCAATAATAATCAAGACCGATTTCACCGATGGCACAGAAGCTTCGTTTGTCGAGCCATTCACGCACGATTCGCAATTCCCCATCAACCTGTTCATTCACTGAACATGGATGCAGTCCCATCATCGCAAAACAATGTGAAGGGAAATTCTGTTCCACCTCAAGCATACCCTCTATGGTTCCGGAATCGCAATTGGGCAGATACATACGTTCGACCCCTGATTGGATGGCTCGTTGTATCATATCGTTTCGGTCGTCATTGAACTTTTCATCGTACAGATGAGTATGGGTATCTATCATTCTATTTTTTGAGGGTTATGTTGATGTATAGTTTCGTGCAGAAATCGGGTGCCAAATATACATCCTATAATTTCTTCATTTTCCATCCTTGTGCGATGCAATGTTCGAGAAATAAAGGCAAGGTATAGTGCATCCGGTCCCAGGCTTTTTCACTGTCATGAAACACGATGATGGAGCCTGCCTTTGTGGCGCTGACCACATTATGCAAACATTCTTCCGGTGCAAGGTTGATATCGAAATCACCGCTTAATACATCCCACATGATTATTTTTGTTTTGGGGAATAGCCGGTTCACACCCAATGATTGTGCGTACGTGATACGACCATAGGGTGGACGAAATAATCTCGTATTGATATGCTTTGAAGCCGCTTTGATATTCTTATAATAATCCACGTTTTCCGTTTTCCAGCCATTCACATGATTCTGTGTATGATTGCCTACTGAATGTCCTTCATCTAATATCTGCTGATAGATCTCGGGATAGAGCTGCACATTTTTTCCGATACAGAAAAAGGTGGCTTTAGCATGATGCTTTTTCAACTCGTTCAGTACGAAGGGCGTTATGACAGGATGAGGGCCGTCATCGAATGTAAGGTAAATGCTGTTGGCATGCTCATTGATATGCCATACGCAGTTTGCATAGGCAGCCTTCAATAGTCGCGGTGTTTTTACCAAATAAGTCCTCATCGTGTTTCGCGTCGGGTAAAGTTTGATGGGTCAGTTGTTCCGAAAACCGAAAATACTCTAAAGTTTCGTAGGTCATAGCATCAGACAGATAAAATTTGCCGATAGATGAATTATTGATCCTGAAAAGGATGTGGCAAGATAAAAGCATTTGAAGTCGTTGCGCAGACAGAAATAGCAGCGATATAAATACGACTGACACCTTCCTTTAATACACTATTATGGTATAGATTTGCCATCCAAACAAAAATGATCATGAGTAAAAAAGTCAGAACCAGATTTGCACCAAGCCCTACAGGTGGTTTACATTTAGGTGGTGTGCGTACTGCGTTGTACAGCTATTTATATGCAAAGAAACATAAAGGCACCTTTGTACTTCGTGTAGAGGATACTGACCAGACACGTTTTGTAGATGGCGCCGAGCAATATATCATCGATTGTCTGGCGTGGTGCGGTATATCGGCCGATGAAGGTCCGCATACCCAGGGCGAGTATGCCCCGTATCGCCAGAGCGAACGAAAGGAAATGTACAAGAAATATGCCTTGCAGTTGGTTGAAAGTGGTCATGCCTATTATGCGTTTGACACTCCCGAGGAGTTGGAAAAAATGCGTGAGCAATTGAAAACGCCGCAAAACCCTTCACCTCAATATGATACGCATACCCGTATGCATATGAAAAATTCACTGACCTTGTTGAAGGAAGAGACAGAGAAGTTATTGGCCGATCAGGTGCCCTATGTGATACGGATTAAGATGCCGAAAAATGAAACGGTGACGTTCACCGATATGATACGCGGTGAAATAAAAAACGATTCGAACCTGGTCGATGATAAGGTGTTGCTGAAAGGTGATGGCATGCCTACTTATCATCTGGCTGTGGTAGTCGACGATTATCTCATGAAGATCACCCATGCGTTTCGTGGTGAAGAATGGCTGCCAAGCGCACCAGTGCATGTATTGCTTTGGAGTTATCTGGGTTGGGGACATGCGATGCCGCATTGGGCTCATCTGCCCTTGATATTGAAACCTGATGGTCATGGCAAACTGAGCAAACGCGATGGTGACCGTCTTGGATTTCCGGTGTTTGCCATGGATTGGTACGATCCGAAAACAGGTGAGACCACCAAAGGGTTCAAGGAACTTGGTTTTCTGCCAGAAGCCTTCATCAACTTATTGGCCCTACTTGGATGGAGCAGCGGTGAGGAAAAAGAAATCTTCACCAAAGAAGAACTCATTGAAGCCTTCTCGATGGAAAGGGTTCATAAGGGCGGTGCCAAATTCGATTTTGAAAAGGCAAAATGGTTCAATCATGAATGGATCAAGAAGATGCCTGTGGCAAGTTGTGAGTTGTTTGTAAAACCGATATTGGAGTCGAAGGGTATCGATATCAAAAGTGATGAATATCTGTTGAATGTGGTTTCTCTGGTCAAAGACCGTTGTACCTTGCTCAATGATTTTTATGTACAAAGCGTTTACTTCTTTCAGGCACCACAGGAATTTGATCTGGAATCGGTCAAGCTAAAATGGAGTGCCGACAAAGCTGATTTCTTCACTGAATTGATAAGCCGTTATGGACAGTTAACCGAATGGAATCTGGAAGCACTCGAGACTTGTTTCAAAGCGCTGGCAACAGAAAAAAATATCAAGGTCGGCGATGTGCAATTTATCTATCGCATCATGCTGGTCGGTGGTAAATATGGACCGGGTGTGTTTCATATCAGTGAAATGATAGGAAAACAAGATAGCATGGAAAGGATACAACGATTGATGGGTTTGCTTGGGTAAAAGGTAGTAACAACTTCCGGACATAAAAAATAAACTATGAGTACATTAAGAATTAAAAGAACGAGCGAATACATGAACGGATTGAGGAAGATGAATATTTTGCTAGATGGAGTAAAGGTCGGTAGTGTTAAAAACGGCCAATCAATAGATTTCGATATAAAACAAGGGTCGCATATAATTGTTGCAGAAATAGACTGGTGTAAGAGTCAAGAAGTATCCATAGTTTTAAATGAAGAAGAAACCAAGACACTTTCATTAGGTTCATTTAGATATGGAAACTATATTTTGCCTTATTCACTTCTGATAGTCCCTTTACATTTTATACTAAATACATTCTTTTATTTTGAGTACTTGATTTATTTGATAGCCCCATTGGGACTAATGATGGTATACTATTTTACGATAGGCAGGAAACATTATCTTACTTTAAAATAGGTTAAGTACTATCCTTATTAATTTCCCTTTCCGGATTTTACTATCGAAAAAAGATACGCTTCCTTGTGAGGGATGGCAGTGAAAATCCCACGCGCCTCGCGTGGATTGAAACGAAGAGCCCGGCCATGCGTGTCAGGATGGTGAATATGTGCACGCTAGATTGTTGGCGTGGGAGCCCTAAAAAATCAAAACACTATCACCTGCTTACAGATTCCATAAAGCATGGTGATGAGCAGGGCAAAAGGTGCCGAAAGTAACAGCGAATCAAAACGGTCTAACGCACCTCCATGTCCGGGCATGATAGCACCTGAATCTTTCACACCGGCTAAACGTTTCAATTTCGATTCGACCAGATCACCGGCAGTACCTACCACACCTGCGGTGAGTCCGAAGAAGATCCATATCGAAATTGGGAACCAGTTAGTCACTGATCCCCAGATATAAGCAAAGACCATCGTAAACAGGATACCACCGATGGTGCCTTCCCATGTTTTTTTAGGAGAAACGGATGGGAAGAATTTAGTACGCCCGATGAAGGACCCTGTCAGATACGCCATGGTATCATTCATCCAGATTAATAAGATCAATATCAGTGGTAAATAAAGTGATTGAAAACGTAGCTGCACCAGAAAGCCTAGTGCCGCAGATATGTACCCTAAACCGCTGAGCAGATACAGCGATTTTTTATTTTTTTTGAAGACGAAGAAAATCAGCAAAGTGCCGATGACGAATCCTGCAAAGTAGAAAACAAGTTTCGATAAATAGGAGGCGGTTTGATTTTCGCAGCTAGTCATTGGAAGTGCTGCGACAAAACCGAAGATGGCCACACCGATGGCGATGAAGTTGACTTTCTCGTTTCGTGTGAACGTGGTTTGCAGTATCAGTTCTACGATACGGCTGTATTCCTTCAGGCAAAGGATATTCACCACAAAGAACAGACCGATGAAAGCCCATTCTTTCATCAGTAAAGCTGCCATCATGATGGCTGAGAAAATAAAGGCGCTTCCCAGCCGGGTCAAAAAAGTTTTTACGTCGAACGCCATGGATTAATTCAGTTGGGAGTTAGGGTCTTCATGTAGCAGAGCAGCCACTTCGTCTTTCCTGTTTTCAGGTACATGCACTTCTACATAGCCAAAGGCCAGATAAGAGCTGTCTTGTTTGTTCAATATCACGCAGGGGATGCCGGCGCTTTCGATATTGCCTTTCATGGCTTCTGCTTCAAACTTATTATTCGTTTTATGAATACACATCCATTTTATCTGATCACTCATGGTCGTATGTTTTAGGGTAAGGGTTCTTCGATCGTTTTATCTACTTCAACCAATATGAACGGTTTCCTGTCCTTATAAAAAAGATACAGTATGCCGCCTACTGCCAGTCCGCTTCCAAGTCCCAACCACAGATTCGTGTCCGGCAGCTTGGTCATATCGACTTGGGTGATTTTGGCATTGTATAAATAGACCATCAACACGGTCACAAAATTGTTCAGGGCGTGCATACACATCGTCACCCATATACTTCCTGAATAATGATAGGCTAATCCAAGCAAGAGACCAAGGAATACCCTCGGTATGAATCCACTCAGCTGACCATGGAACGCACTGAATATTACAGCGACCAATAAGATGGCCAAGAAGGGTGTTTTTTTCATCCAGTTGAGCAATAATTGTTGAAGGCATCCCCTGAAAAAAATCTCTTCAATAAAAGCCGGAAGCAGACACATCGCTGCGATGTTCATCACCAGATCGACAGGCGAACTTCCCTGCAACATTGATTGCGCCAGTTTGTTGTATTCATCATCGAGCTCTTTTGATTTGCCGATAGCTGGGATCAACTGGCTCCATTGCTCGAGCAGACTTGTAAAGGGTATGGCGATGACCATCAGTGCAATGGCCCAGAGCCAATGGTGTTTTTTTATGTCGAGACGAAGGCCCAGGTATTTCATCGGTTCAGGATATGCCAGATAGGCAAAAAGAGAGGCGGGTAATAATAAGGATACAACCAGCAACAAGGAATTGATCAGTTTCAATTGATTGGCCAGGGTTGCGGAGATATCTTTCAAATCACTGATTTGTTCAGAGGTAAGACCTGTCAGTCTGGTGTTCAGCATTTCAATCAAGGAACCGCCAATCAGCCAGCTCATCGAAAGGATGGCGCAAAAAACCACGAATTGGATAGAAGGCTTATAAAAGGTCAGGTATCTGTTGAGCATGCGCGATTTCTGAAAGGGCAAATATAGACTGCGTCATGTAATAAATCATTACTTTCGTTTCATGAACTATGTAAAACTGATTTTTGATCTGAAGAATCCCGATGATGCGGATATGCTTTCTGCCTTGCTCACCGGCATGGATTGTCAGGGTATGGAGGAAAACGATACGCAGCTGTTTGCTTTTTTTGATGAGACAGTATTCGATGAGGCGGCCATCCGCGAGGTGCTATTGCCATTTCCCTATTTATTTAAAAAAGAAATCGTTCCACAAATCAATTGGAATGCCCAATGGGAATCGAATTTTGAACCCATCCGTATCAATAATGAAGTGGGTGTCAGAGCATCATTTCATCCTCCGTTCAATGATTGCAAATTCGATATTGTCATCACACCTAAAATGAGTTTCGGTACCGGTCATCACGAGACCACGCGTATGATGATGGAGTATGCCTGCGAAACTGATTTTGAGAATAAGTCGGTGCTAGACTTTGGTTGCGGCACCGGTGTCTTGGCTATTCTGGCCCGTCTGAAAGGCGCCCATCCTGTACTTGGTATCGATCATGATCAGTGGTCGATTGAGAATGCCAAAGAAAATTGTGAGCGAAACGGATGCAGTGATATCGACATATCTGATATTGATATTCAGGCCATAGAACAAACATTCGACATCATATTGGCTAATATCAATCTGAACGTATTACTCGAAACCTTACCCAAACTCAAGAAAATCCTGAATGCCGGCGGACATATTTTTTTAAGCGGCATATTGGTTTCAGATATACCAAAACTATCGGAATGCTTTACCGGACTAGGTTTTACCCTTCATTCCCAAAAACAGAAGAAAGATTGGGTGGCCTTATATGTAAATTAACATAATGCGTGTTTGCATAATTCTACTTCAACACCTATCTTCGCCAGTCGTTACTTGGTAACATTAAATTAAACTATGTACGAAATCATTCTAGTCATACTTGCTTACCTCTTAGGATCTGTTCCTACTTCAGTTTGGGTGAGCAAATATTTTTTCGATATTGACATACGTAATTACGGAAGCGGAAACGCCGGAGCCACCAATACCTTTAGGGTACTTGGGTCTAAGGCAGGAAGTTTCGTATTTGTGGTCGATATGCTCAAAGGATTCATGGCCGTTGATCTGGCTTATTTTATTCCGAGATATCAGCTCGATAATACCGCACTCACTAATTTTCAAGTCGTACTAGGTATCTGTGCCGTCGTCGGACACATCTTCCCGATTTGGGCTGAGTTCAAAGGTGGAAAGGGTATTGCCACCTTGTTTGGAATGATACTGGCCATACAGCCTTTGGTAGCTGCCAGTCTGGTGGCTGTGTTCTTCTTCATGTTGTTCCTGACCCGTTATGTTTCGCTGAGTTCCATCGTGGCCAGCATTGCGTTTCCGGTCTTGATTTTCTTTATTTTCCGTGAACCTGAGCTCATGTATCGGGTGTTTGCGGTGGCAACAGCCTGTCTGGTGGTATTGACCCATCATAAAAATATCAATCGTCTTCTGACCGGTAACGAAAGCAAGGTACCGCTGTTTAGAAAGAAAAGTGAATAAACAGACTATCGTACCCTTTCTTCTGCGCCTAGCGCAAACAAGGCGAAATCGTATTGACACGGATCCTTAGGGTCGAACTCCTTCAATTTTTCTGTCAACCCTTCTGCTGTTTTCCAATTGGCTTTATTTTCCTTGATCAGACCAAGTCTGAAGGCAACATGACTCACATGCACATCCATAGGAATAATCAGGTCCTTCATGGTCAGTTTGTTCCATATGCCAAAGTCGACCCCATGTTTGTCTTTTCTGACCATCCATCGCAGATACATATTGAGTCGTTTGCAGGCCGAGTTTTTTTCGGGTGTTGAAATATGTTTTCTTGTGCGCTCAGGATGTTCAAAGGAAAAGACATATTTATGAAAATTGATCAGTCGTTCACGCATGGTCACCGCATTATTCAATACGAAGGCATCTTCCAGACTATCATACGATGTATAATGCAGTTTCAGAAAATGAATCAGGTAAAGCAGATCTGTCGCATTGAAAGTTCGGTGTTTGATATCCAGAAAGCGTTTCAAATCTTTTTCTTCATGTTGCAAAATGAACTGATAGGGCGATTGGTCCATGGCATCCACCATACGGTTTGCATTTTGAATAATGGTCGTGCGGTTTCCCCAGGCAATCAGAGCCGTAAAGAAACCGGCTATCTCGATATCCTGTTTTAGTGAAAAAGTATGGGGTACACAAATCGGATCGCCTTCGATGAAACGCGGATTATTGTATTCCTTCACCTTGTTGTCGAGAAAGATTTTGAGGTCGCTTATTGCTTTAGCCATTGCCATTCAGGCAGTTTACCCTATAGCCTGTTTCAAATCTTCGATCAGATCATCCACATCTTCGATCCCTACACTCAAACGGATCAACGTATCGGCCAAGCCGTTTTTGATGCGCTCTTCACGCGGAATCGAACCATGGGTCATACTGGCAGGGTGACCGATCAGACTTTCCACACCACCCAATGATTCAGCCAATGAAAACAGTTTCGTGCTGCTCAAGACCTTCATGGCATCATTCATATTATCGCCTTTCAATACAAAAGAGATCATACCACCGAATCCGCGCATCTGTTTTTTAGCGATGTCGTGATTCGGATGATCTTCAAAACCGATCCAGTAAACGCGTTCCACTTTCGGATGTGAACGCAGGTAATGGGCTATTTTTGCACCGTTTTCGCAATGACGTTGCATACGCACGTGCAGGGTTTTGATACCACGAAGTACCAGCCAGCAATCATGTGGACCAGGAACGGCACCACTGGCATTTTGTATGAAGCGTAAACGTTCTTCCAAACTGTCGTCATTCACAATCACAGCACCATGTACCACATCAGAGTGTCCACCGAGATATTTAGTGGCAGAATGCACCACAATATCGGCACCCAGCGTCAATGGATTTTGTAAATAAGGTGAAGCGAAGGTGTTATCGACCACCAACAATATATTATGTTTCTTACAGATATCGGCACAAGCTGCGATATCGATGATATTAAGTAATGGATTGGTCGGTGTTTCAATCCAGATCATTTTCGTGTTTTCATTGATCAGACCTTCGATATTGGACATGTCGCCCATGCCTGTAAAATGGAATTTCAAACCATAGGGTTGATACATTTTGGTAAAGATCCTATACGTGCCGCCATACAAGTCATTCGTGGAAATCACTTCATCGCCCGGGCCCAACAATTTCATAATCGCATCCGTGGCGGCCAATCCTGAACCGAAACATACGCCATGTTTACCCTTTTCAATCGCTGCCAATGCATTTTGCAAGACGGTGCGTGTCGGGTTTTGGGTACGCGCATATTCATATCCTTTATGCTGACCGGGTGCTGCCTGTACATAAGTAGAGGTCTGATAAATAGGTGTCATGATGGCGCCTGTGGTCGGGTCGGGTTCAACACCGGCATGAATCAGCAGGGTATCGAGTTTGTAGTTCTTGTTTTCCATATTTTTATAAAGTGGGCAAAGATAGGGAATTCGCAACCTGAATTCCTTAATTCAAACGATGAAATTCAACGCATTGGAAGACAATGGATGAACATCGGACAGCGGATAGCCAACATTCGGTTTTTATTTAAAATATATTACTTTTGAAAAAAATTAGAGAAGCTATGGCCGATGTAATACGAATGCCTTTATTGAGTGACACCATGACGGAAGGGAAAATTGCTATTTGGAACAAGAAAGTGGGCGATAAAGTCAAAAGTGACGATTCCATAGCCGATGTGGAAACTGATAAAGCCACTATGGAGGTCATTCCTTATGTCGACGGCACCTTGCTTTATATCGGTGTCGAGGCCGGTAAAGCAGCCAAAGTCAATGAGATCATTGCTATTATCGGAAAAGAAGGTGAAGATATTTCAGCCCTGATCAATCAAAGTAGCCCGGCATCGCCAGCGACTGCGCCATCAACGGCTCCTGAAGCCAAACCGGTTTCCAATGAACTTGCAACGGCTGCTATTGAAATCCCTAAAGACCTGACCGTGATTCGTATGCCTTTGCTGAGTGATACCATGACGGAAGGGAAAATCGTAGTATGGAATAAAAATATCGGTGATAAAGTGAAAGCAGATGATTCTCTGGCCGATGTGGAAACCGATAAAGCCACGATGGAAGTGATCGGTTATGCTGATGGAACGTTGTTGTATAAAGGTGTTGAAGCCGGACAAGCAGCTAAAGTAAATGCAGTGATTGCTGTTGTAGGTAAAGAAGGCACCGATATCACGCCCTATTTACAAGCCTTGCAATCAGATGGATCTAAACAGGCCGCCAAAGTAAGTCCAGAAGCCGCTCCAACAGCATCAGCTACGCCACAAGCTCAACCTGCAAGCAACACGCAATCTTCAGATAGCCGACTTAAAGCCTCTCCTTTGGCTAAATCGATTGCCAAAGAAAAAGGCATTGATTTATATAATATACATGGTACCGGTGATAATGGCCGTATTGTGAAGCGTGATCTGGATAATGTCAGCACAGCTCCTAAAGCAGCAACTACCGCTGCGGCTCTTGTTGGATCAGTTCCAACTTTTGTACCGGGTGGTGCGGAAGGATACACCGATACGCCGGTGACGCAGATGCGTAAAATCATAGCACAGAAATTATCAGAAAGCAAACATACGGCGCCTCACTTCTACCTCAAGACATCGATGTGTATGGACAACCTGATGGATATTCGCAAACAGATCAATGCAGTGAGTCCGGTGAAGATTTCTGTCAACGATATGATGATCAAAGCCGTTGCCTTGTCACTCACGAAACATCCGGATGTGAACAGCAGCTGGATGGGTGATTTCATCCGTCAGAATCATCATATCCATATCGGAAGTGCCATTGCCTTACCAGAAGGTTTGATAGTGCCAGTCATCAAATTCGCCAATCAAAAATCAATCTCTCAGATTGCCACCGACGCAACTGAGCTTTATGAAAAAGCCAGAAATAAAAAAATACAACCTTCTGAATTCACCGGAAATACCTTCACGATTTCTAACCTTGGTATGATGGATATCGATGAATTTACAGCCATCATCAATCCACCGGATGCCTGTATATTGGCTGTAGGAAAAATTACTCAAACGCCTGTCGTTGAAAATGGCGCTGTGGTGATCAAAGGAATTTTGAAACTGACACTCAGCTGCGATCATCGTGTGGTAGACGGAGCCGTAGGAGCCAACTTCCTGCAAACACTCAAAGGCTATCTCGAGAATCCGATATCCTTATTGGTATAGAATCAGACATGACTGATCATGGTCTTCTGAATCTTATTCTTGTTATTCAGTATTATTTTCGCGATCGCTTTGGTATTCGACTCTTTTATAGTGAAATGAACTACAATATAGTTACCATAGATGATAATCTGCTGCAGCACAAATTGATAGTCAGGATGTAGCTGTCTGAATAATTCCCAATAGTTATTTAATGAATGCTTGCCTTTGATACGACCTTTCGAAACGTGGACCAACTGATTGGCTATGGTTGATATTTCTTCGGCATCATCAGCATGTAAAGAACAATAATTTGACAATTGAGGTTCATTCCATTTCTCAATCCAATCCATCCCGATATCATATGCAACTTGATGAGTAAGCATGTTGTTTTTAAGGCAAAGAACATGCCAAAGATTTTTTTTAATTGATAAACAATTCCTTATTCAGCAATGCGTAACCAATATGATCCGCCATGTTTTTCAACGTCTTTGAGGTTTTCATGCTGCCATATCGGTGCAATCTTTGCGGCTAATTCCTTGTCTTCGGAAATGAAAAAATTAGGCAAGAGGGTTTCATATTTTTTCGGATTGGCCAGCAGATAAAAAGCCAGTCCGTATTGCTCGGAATAGAAACGGTCGCACATGAATTGCGGATAATCGTAAGGCAGATACACATCATGGATATGAACGATGACTCCTTTTTTCAATCTTGGCAATATTTCCATAAAAAAGACCATCGCATCCGAATTAGGGAGAATACGATGCGAGTTATCGACAAACAGGATATCGTTTTCACCCAATGTATACAGAAGATTCAGGTCGATATTTTCAAAAGGCTGACGTATCACCACATCGGCGAGATGATCAATCTCGGCACGTGGCATCGGATCTATGGAAATGATCTCGGTCGTAAGTTGCTGTTCCTGTTTGGCTTTATAGGCCACCTTGGTAGAATTGCCCGATCCGATTTCGATGTATTTCTTAGGCTTGAATTCGGTCAGCATGGTATAGATACCGATGATATCGAGTCCGGGTAAGAAGCAATTGTTCCAACCTGGTTTTGTGGCATCTCTCTCGAGTTTCGCATCCTTGATTTGCCAGATATGTTCTTTCAAGTCGAGTGACTTGGAAAGCAGTCGTCGATAGGTGTCACGATTGGCCTGTATGATATCGTACAAGGCAGGATGCGGTGCTTTGCCATGTCCGTAACGTGGTTTGAAATCGACGGGATAATCTAAAAACAGATTCTGGAATTTCGGGCTGAGGAAACGATAAAGTTGTTTGATCATGGGAACGTCTTGTATTGACAGGCGCAAATGTAATCGTTTTTTCAGCCTGTGGCAATCGCTTTCTACTGGAGCCGAAGCGAACGAATCGTATCAGAAAAAGGGCTTACCCACCTCAGAACCAAGCCGACCAGATCTTCAGCTCTGAACACAACTGACTATGTTTTTACCTCAACTCGCCTACCTTGAAACTAAATCAATTCGACTTGTAACTGAACCAGTTCGTGTTCATGGTCAGTTCTTCTACCTTAGAACCATGCTAATTAGATGCTGATCCAGGGTATCGGAGCAAAGAACTCAGCCAGCTACGTTCACATGCTTGTCAGTTAATATCAAAGCTGAGACAGTTCTGCGTAAAGGTTAGTCCGTTATGCTTAGAGGCTAGTCAGTTGAGCTCGGAGGTACAAATTGGCAGCTTTTGGGTGGGGAGGGGTACCCTAGGGGGTGGGGGTACCCACCTCAAACCTGAACTTTTGTCAGGAATTGAGAAGAAAGGAACTTGAAGTGTTTATGCAATTCCATTTCGAGAAAACACCAAATCCGGGTCGGTGAAAGCAAATGGAATAAACTAACATAGGTTAGGGAACAATCGTATACCCGATGCTAACCCCTTCTTCATAAAGCCGTCTACTTCTTATAATTTTGCGGGAGCAGTTCTTCTATCTGATT
>CAIQUX010000025.1 GCA_903875055.1 uncultured Bacteroidota bacterium | reverse complement strand
TATCGTATATAAAAAGCTCGCGTTGGTAGCACCGGACATCACTACAGCCGGACCTGTAAGCGTCGACGATCTATACCATTGGTAACTCACACCACTGCCCAGGCTTGCTGCATTTTGTACTGTGAAATAAACCGGCATACCCGGACATACGGCAACCAAGTTGGCCATAGAGTTGGCTAATGTATTTCCCGGATTCGGCGTACCCGAACAAGGCGACAATGTATAGTCAAGTTCGAGATAAGGTTTGTTGCTCATCAAGGTGGCATCATAACCATCTTGAACCATATTGAGACCACTTCCTGAATTGTAATCAAAACCTAAGGCTGTCCAGCCTTGTGCAATCTGACTGGTGATATCATTCAGGGCATTAGGAAATAAGGTATCCCCATGCCAGCCTAAGAAATTGTCTCCCCAGACATAATTGTTATCATAAAGAGGACCAGCCAACGTCGTTTGATTTTGGATGTTGCTACTAATGGCCGTCATAGGATCTATATATTGAAAGCCTCTGATGCTGACAATTTTACTTCCGGCGCCTGAGCCTCCAATATGATAGCCCCAGTAATGTCCTCCGGTTACACTGCTTCCTGTCGGTAAAGTTGATATATTAAATTTGGCCCATGCCACTCCGGTTGATGATGTGGAAATGTCCATGGCCCCGGAATATTTTGTACCGGTGGCTGCGATATTTCGACCGGTAGCATACAGCACACTGTCAGGATAAAATGTTAGTGTCGGGTCAAGATTGACAGGATATTGTCTGTTGCTTTCTCTTAGCCAGTCGAGTGGGAATTTCGTGAACACAAACAGATCATGGCCTGATTGTTCAACCTCCAGTTGTCCTTCATGTTGCCTTTTAGCTTCATTCCCGTGACTCGTGCCGGCATTGTCATAAGCCATAGGTGTCTGCAAATGAATGAGCCAGGTAGATCCCGAATAAAGATCATAACCCGACTCATTCTTTTTCACACGCCATGTTTCAGGTAAGGTTAATTTTTCTTTGATCACCAGAAAGTTGGCGTCATTGGGTAAGGCATCAAGAAATTGTGCGCTCTGAAGAATCATGTCGAATTTTCGTCCGTCGTTTTGTTGCGTGTAACGGGCTATCGCATTCGGGTAGATATTTTTGTACTGGATAACCGCATCTGATAATTCAACGGTCTGACAAGCATTGGGTGTATAATGAAAGACGGTTCTGTCATTCGCATCTGTCGCATAGACTTCCTGAATGCCTTCATTGAGTTCGCCTTCCTTGAGCGATGTGATGATCTCATTATGCAAAAGCTGTGAAGGATATTGGGTCTTGAAACTATTGGCTTCATTAAAGTAAGGATGACTGACATGAGGCTGTGTTTTTTTAAACTGAATGGTATTGTCGATATCCTGCCAGCCATCTGCTGTTTGATAATGCAAGGACCCGGCCGAACTGATCATTTTGTAACTGCCATCGTTAAGTCTGTAATGCTTCGAAAACCGATTACGCTTATCGCTTAACTCCTGCATGACGCCTGTAGTTGTTTTCGATTCCCAAGGCAATAGTATGGCTGAAGATGCAGCATGTTGCTGTGCTTGCAGTGATGTACAAGCCAAAACAGAAAGGAGCATAAAGCCGCTAAAAACAACAGAAGATAAAGTAAAACGCTTACTCATATGGATGATCAAATTTAAGTGTAACAAAAAAAGACGGGAACAAGACCATGTCACCCCGGTTTTGTAAGAGTAAATATAGGCATAGGATTTCAAATATTCTTGCCATTAACATGGGTACGTGCTTCTATTCGTCAATTAGGGAATAGCTTAAATATGCTTCGTCGACCTAATAATATTTCCAAATCAAGGGGCAATTGTTTACTTTTAATTCTGAACGAAAAATGGATGATGAAACATGCACTTGCTATCTGGTAAGTGGAGACTCAAAGGGCCTTAGCAGATAAATGATTGACTCTATCTGCCCCTATTGACAAAGGAATTCATAGATTCATTCAGATTGATTTTCACTATCAACATAAAATAACACCACCTTGCAATACACGCTTAAAAAATCACTCGGACAACATTTCTTACATGACGAAGCCATCTGTAAACGAATAGTCGACGCCTTGGGTGGTGATGTAAAGAACCTCCTCGAAATCGGTCCCGGTGCCGGTGCCCTCACCAAGTATCTGATTGAGTTGCCTTTTGAAAACTATCAATGTATCGAAATCGATAAGGAGAAGATGGATTACCTGCATCACTCATATCCCATCTTACAGGGCAAGATCATTCATGATGATTTTCTGGTGGCCGAACGTCCCTTTGAAAACAATTTCACCATCATAGGCAACTTCCCTTATAATATTTCCACACAGATCGTGTTCAAGATACTCGACTGGAAAGAGCATGTCGATGGCATGGTGGGTATGTTTCAGAAAGAGGTGGCCGAGCGTATTGCCAGTAAACATGGCAATAAGAATTACGGTATCATGAGTGTGATCACACAATGCTATTACGATGTCGACTATCTGTTCGATGTGCCGGCTTCGAGTTTTACACCGCCGCCTAAAGTGGTTTCAGGAGTGATCAAATTGACACGAAATAATAATCCGTATCATATCCCTGATTATACAAAATTCAAATCCTTTGTGAAGACCGCCTTTTCGCAACGAAGAAAAACCTTACGCAACTGTTTCAAATCGATCCTCCCGGCCGAGAAATTGCAGGATGAAGTCTTTGCCAAACGGGCCGAACAATTAAGTGTAAAAGAGTTCGTGGATTTGTATACCCACATTTATCTGAGCTGACCCATCATTAAAGAGTTTTCAGATTCGGCTATAGAATCAAGGTTTTGCCTACAATAGCTTACTGAAAATATTGAATACACTTGAATGAAGTGTTTTTCAGCATGTCCTTAGTACATTTGTCGGGTGAAACAAGTTCTGATAGCCGCCCCCATTTCGATGTCCTTTAAACAAGCCTTATCGGATCATGGATATGAATTGGTCTATAACAACGCCAAAGGCCAATTATCAACTGGCATCATCACCTCGAATAAACTGCTGCTCAACAAGAAGACCTTACAACAATTCCCTGACCTGAAATGGATCGCACGACTGGGATCAGGTATGGAAATCATCGACACCGCATATTGCGATGAACAGGGTATACGATACGTGAGCTCTCCTGAAGGAATTTCAAATTCGGTCGCTGAACATGTCATGGGTATGTTGCTGAGTTTATTGCATCATATCCATTCTTCGCAAAATCAGATACATGTCGGACAATGGATACGCGAAGCGAATAGGGGTGTGGAGTTGGAAGAACGTACCGTAGGACTGATCGGTTATGGTCATACCGGACAGGCCCTGGCCAAGAAGTTGCGTGTGTTCACAAAGAATATTCTGGTCTATGATAAATACAAAACCGGATTCGGTGATGAGGTGGTACAGGAAGTTTCCCTTGAGCAATTGCAACAGCAAGCCGATGTCCTTTCGTTTCATGTGCCATTGAATGATGAGACGCGACTGTATTATGATACGGCTTTTTATTCCGCCATGAGCAAGCCTCATATCCTCATCAATTCAGCCAGAGGCGGCGTGGCTGATACCAGGGTGATACTGAGTGGATTGAAGTCGGGACAGATTACAGGTGCTTGTCTGGATGTGTTGGAAGAAGAGAAATCGATCGATGAGATATTAAAACAACCCGCTAATATCGTTCAGGAATTACTCAAGTATAATGTGATCCTCACGCCACATATCGCAGGCTACTCCTATCATGCCATAGAAAAGATGAGTGCAGAGCTGTTGGCACAACTGCAGGATGTATTTTAAGAATAATTTGTTGCAGACCTCTACGGTTTATCCTGTTCTAATACCCTTACTATGATTTTGAAGGTTGTTTGAATAGTTATGATTTTTTAATTGGTTTCATTACTCACTTGAATTGAAGACTCGCGTTACCGAAGTTGATGAGTAGGCCAATATACAGTCCCTATGCTTTCAGATCATTGATAGCTTGTGCCAGATGCACGTCTTCGAATTGAATATGCGTTGTTTAAAACTCAAGTATGTCTCTCATTAATCAGCTCTTATGAATGTTTTTGCTGTCGGGTTAATACAAATATCGATTTCAAATATCGAAACTAATTTCTCTTCCACAATCCCCCTTTTTTTTCCCTCTCAACAACACCCTTTTTTCCCCCGATTATCCAAAAATCGGTGCAAAGCAACCGCGATTTTCCCCAAAGGGTCAAAAAGTCGGTCCCATCCACAGCCAAAATTCCCTAGTTACAGCCAAAAATCCCTAGATAATAAAAAGATGGACAAACACTTTATTGTTTTATATCACTCTCCTATGTTTGTCATCAGGATAACTGCTCAAAACTAGTCTGGTTAAGGGTTTCCGGAGACCTCCAAGCCGCACTTTTTTTGATCCATTTTATCCCGAATCCATTTTTTTTTACACCTTTTAAATTTCAAAAACTATGAAATCTAAATCAGAAGTTGGGCATGCAAAAAACGTTGCGAACCTCAACGACCTCATCTCCTTTGTAGACAGCTATGGCGCCGCCTACAATCCCACAAAAACCGGTCTTAAATTACCGGCCCTCCAACAACTGGCCATCGATGCCCAAACCGATCTAACTAATGTGATCAACAAAGGCGTGGCCTATAACCACACCGTCAACGACCGGGGCGAAGCCTTCGCTACCCTTCCGGGCTTTGCCACCAGGGTCATGAACTCCCTCAAGGCTACCGATGCCTCTCCCGAACTCATCAAAGACGCACAAGGCTTTAACCGCAAGCTGCAGGGTGGACGGGCCAAACCAAAACCACCGGTAGACCCTAACGCTACTCCGCCTTCATCTAACTCTATCAGCCAGCAATCCTTCGATCAGAAAGTACAGCATTTCCAGGCTCTCATTGCCGTCGTTGCCAGCGAAGACAGCTACGAACCGGGTGAAGACGACCTGAAAGTAGACGGTATGAATGTCCGTCTCGCCGAATATGTCGCTAAGAACAATGAGGTAGACACAGCCTTCACCGCCCTCAGCAATGCCCGTGTGGCCCGCAACAAAACCCTCTATAAATCCTCCATCGGTTTGGTGGATGTTGCCAAAGCGGTCAAGAACTATGTCAAATCGGTCTATGGCGCCAAAAGCCCCGAGTACGCTCAAGTTAGTCCTATCAGTTTCAAACTGATATTAAGATAGTCGAGCCAAAGTCTCGATTTACTTTTCCATGATGACCTGTATCTGCTTACCCAGATACAGGTTTTTTTATGCCCCCTACCGTCGTTATGACACAGTTTATTGAACACCCCCACCTTTTACCTGCTGCACCTTGCCTTTTACATGTTACCTTTTCCCTTTTCCCTGCTGCGTTTATCCTGCGAGCTGCTGCAACTTACCTTTTCCCTGCTGCACTTTACCTGCGAGCTGCTGCAACTTATCTTTTCCCTGCTGCATTTATCCTGCGAGCTGCTGCAAATTACCTTTTCCCTGCTGCATTTATCCTGCGAGCTGCTGCAAATTACCTTTTCCCTGCTGCACCTTGTCTCTTACTTACTAACTTCTACCTTATACTCTCTTCACGTGAGACTATATCTAAGTCAGCTATATTATTTTCATATTCGCTGTCACGCATCGCATTTTATTCGAATCCTGGATTCAGTTAGAGGATACTCCTTCAAGTGAAATCAAAAATTCATTCTCCTTACTTCTGTATCACCAATTTCCTGATATACTTACCATCGATGCACACCAAATAAATGCCTGCAGGTAATTCAGCAAGGCTGATTTCTACATGCTTGGTTGGTTTCGTTTTATGCTCACAAACCAATTCAGACAGCATAGTCATTATTTTGACAGAACTAAATAAGTCGGACCCTGAAATTGTTAATCGATCGCTTGTCGGATTCGGATAGAGCCTCAATTCACTATCTTGACTTATTGATTCTGTGCCCAAGGGAGACAAACAACTATCAATATGAAAACTCCAAGTATACACTTGCACATACTCATGATATGGAGCATTACAGTTACTATCCTTTGCAGTCACAAACACATTGTAAAGCCCTTTTGCATTCAGCGGCGGTGTCCACGAAAATTTTAAATGCACACTATCAGTGAGCAACCCGGTAATCTTACATACTCCATTCCCCGGAACTGTTGTATCGGCTGTCGTTCTTACAATAAG
>CAIQUX010000024.1 GCA_903875055.1 uncultured Bacteroidota bacterium | reverse complement strand
GTTTGGCGGCATAATATTTTTGTGAAGAGGCTTTGGCATCTTCGTAGGCTTTGTAGATATCCTGTTTCAATTTTTGCTGATCACTTTCGATGGTAATCTGCTGTGACATCAGACCGATACGTGCTTTCTCGATAGTGTAATGTGTGCTGAGTCCGTTTAGGATAGGCACATTGAGGCTGACACCGATATTGGCTCTGATATTATCGCCGTACTGACTGAAGACAGGACGAGTGCGAGTGCTGTAGCTATACATCGAACGTGTGACAGGCAAGGTTACTGAATCATAGGTGATAGTACCGATAGGCGCTTCACCGATATAGGTTTGTCCGATGATATCTTTCGTGACAGAAGAAAAATTGGTACCGAGGCTTCCGACCAAAGAGAGCTGAGGATACTGGGCCGATTTGGAAATGGCAAGTGTTTTTTTGGCCGACTCCAGTTTGAGTTGATCATACTTCATACGATGCTGGTTTTTCAACGCGATGGCATAGATACCATCGGGAGCAGGCAAGGCATTGAAGGAAGATAACTCAGCGATATTGATATCAGGAATCTGTATATCGAAATCCTTATCGAAATCAAAATTGAGTAAGGCGCGTAATTGCAATAAGGCGATACGTTCATCGGCTTTTGCGCTTACCAGATTGGAGCTGTCGGTGGAAAGTTGCGACATCATCTGAGCGACATTGAGTTCGGGCAGTTTACCGGCCTCGGAAAATTTTACGGTTTGTATGTATTGTTCATTGGCGAGTTTCACCTGACCTTCATTGATCTTGACAGTTTCACGGGCGAGCAATACACGAAGAAATCCGGTAGCGACATTGAGCGAGATATCATCTTTGAGCTGCTCATACGAGGCGTTAGATGCCTGTACTTCGAGTTGATTCTGTTCGATCTGATGTTTGCGTTGGAACCATCCGAAGAGAAGAGCCTGCGATGTAAGTCCGAATGAATTATAGATAAAGCCTTTGGTCACAAACTGATTGGAAGTAGGGTCGATAGAACGTCCGTAGGATTCACCGATACTGCCATCAGCATTAAGGGAAGGCAATTGGCTGCTTCTGCTTTGTTGCAGCACCAAACGGGAAAGTCGTTCGTTCAATTCTGATTCGGCCACCTGTAGATTATGATCCATGGCATATTTGATACATTGTTGCAGTGACCATCTGGATGAGAAGGAGGTATTGTCATCCGAAGCTGACGAAGGTGAGGCGAGCGTCAAGGTTAGTTCTGTATTTCCAGAAGGCGAAGAGGATTTGATACCTGCCTTTTGAGAAGGAAAATCGTTGGAATGGGATTGTGAAAAAACCGGAGCTGAAAATATGATGGACAGTAAGAGAAGCGGGGCTCGTTTGAATATTTTCATGGTCACAAAAATACGGAAAGTAATATTGAATGGCTGTAAATTTAGTAAAAGGTTTTCCGTTACCTTTGGTTTCATGTAAAGTTATAATACCGTTCATGTAATCGTTCCGGTCTGCCTGATTGGAACAAAGGGTTACCGATGCGGAATTCAACTCGACATGTTTGGCCTTCAACAAAAAATTAGATAGCAGTACATGACAACAGATATTCTGGTCATAGGTTCGGGAATCGCCGGATTGACCTATGCCTTAAAGACTTCCATCGCGCGTCCGGATCTGAAGATCGTCGTGATGACCAAGACCATGGAAGACGAGACCAATACGAAATATGCGCAAGGTGGTGTGGCGGCGGTTTTTGACAGTGCCAACGACAGTTATGAAAAGCATATTCAGGATACCCTGATAGCCGGTGATGGTCTTTGTAACGAACATATCGTAGAAATCGTTGTGAAAGAAGGACCTGAACGGATGAAGGAAATCATACAATGGGGGACCGATTTTGACAAGGAAGCCGATGGTGATTATAAACTCGGGAAAGAAGGCGGACATTCTGAACATAGGATACTGCATCATAAGGATGTGACCGGTCATGAGATTGAAAGGGCCTTGCTGGCCAAAGTGCATGAGCAAAAAAATATCGAGATCATCGATCATTGTTTTGTCATCGATATCATCACACAGCATCATCTGGGACGCCTGATTACCAAAGCGACACCGCATATCGAATGTTATGGTGTGTATGTGTTAAACCTGCTGACTCATCAGACAGAAAAGTTTTTATCGAAAGTCACCATGCTGGCATCTGGAGGTTGCGGGCAAGTCTATCGCATCACTACCAATCCTAAGATAGCGACCGGTGATGGAGTGGCCATGGTATACAGGGCTAAAGGGCGTATTGAGAATATGGAGTTCATTCAGTTTCATCCGACGGCATTATACGAACCGGGCAAACGATTTGGTCAGGCCTTTCTGATTACCGAAGCCGTGCGAGGTGATGGCGGCATATTGCGTAATAGCAAGGGAGAGGAATTCATGTCGAGATATGATGCTCGTTTGTCGCTGGCACCAAGGGATATTGTGGCCAGAGCCATCGATAATGAAATGAAGGTCTTAGGTGATGAGCATGTGTATTTAGATTGCCGGCATATGGACATGGATAAATTCAAAGAACATTTTCCGAACATCTATGAGAAATGCCTGAGTGTTGGTATCGATGTTTCGAAAGACATGATACCTGTGGCCCCGGCGGCACATTATAGTTGTGGTGGTATCAAGACCAGTGAATACGGCTTATCATCCATCGATCGTTTATACAGTTGCGGTGAAGCGGCGAGTTCGGGCTTGCATGGTGCCAACCGCTTGGCAAGTAATTCATTATTGGAAGCGATGGTATTCGGTCATCGATGTTACGAACACACCTTGGCTGCCATTGACGGATATAGTATACATACCGGCATACCCGATTGGGATGCCGAAGGGACGTCGGAGCCGAAAGAGATGATTTTGATAACCCAAAGTATCAAGGAATTGCAACTCGCCATGAGTGATTATGTGGGTATCGTGCGAAGCAATGTACGTTTGGAGCGAGCGATGAAACGACTCGATCTGTTACATGTGGAAACAGAACAACTTTATAAGACCACAGCCTTGTCGCCACAGTTATGTGAACTCCGCAACCTGATTACCATTGCGTATCTGATTGTGAAGTGTGCACAATTCAGAAAAGAAAGCAGAGGATTACATTATACCGTCGACTATCCTGAAAAAAATGAAATGGTGGAGAATATTGTGTTGTAGAGGAGGGAAGTTAGTAGGTAAAAGTTATTAGTCAAGAGATATAAGTTATTAATTCTTGGCAAGGAATTCATGTTGGACATCAGATGGTTTTTGTTGCCAAATTCGTTCATCTTTTCAATCTGCCTTCCTGTTTAATTCCCTATCAACTTTTTCTTATCTGAGATTTCATATCTCTCAATTACCTTTGCCGCATGCAAGTATATTCTCCTTCATTGACTTCGTATCAACGATTAAAAACGCGTGAGGTAAAAATCGGTTCGTTGATTATCGGTGGTGGTCATCCGATTCGTATACAGACGATGACGACGACAGATACCATGGATACAATGGCCACTGTGGAACAAAGTATCCGTTGTATTGAAGCCGGGGCTGAACTGGTTCGTATCACAGCGCCAAGTAAGAATGAATCGGAGAATTTATTGCCGATTAAAAACGAATTACGCCGCCGGGGATATGATACCCCTCTGATAGCCGACATCCATTTCACGCCGAATGCAGCAGAGATTGCGGCCACGATCATTGAGAAGGTGAGAGTGAATCCGGGTAATTATGTCGACAAGAAAAAGTTCGAGCAAATCGAATATACCGATGAGGAATATCTTGAAGAGATCGAACGTATACGTGAACGTTTCACACCTCTTGTCTTGATTTGTAAGGAACATGGAACGGCGATGCGTATCGGCACCAATCATGGTTCGCTGAGTGACCGCATCATGAGCCGTTATGGCGATACGGCTATCGGCATGGTTGAAAGTGCGATGGAGTTTTTACGTATTGCACGCTCGCATGATTATCATCAGATCGTCTTGAGCATGAAGAGCAGTAATCCACAAGTGATGGTGCAGGCTTATCGCTTGCTGGTGCAAAAGATGAATGAAGAATTCGGTGAATGTTATCCCTTGCATCTGGGTGTCACTGAAGCCGGCGATGGTGAAGACGGTCGTATCAAAAGCGCCATCGGTATCGGCACCTTGTTGGCAGACGGGATAGGTGATACGATACGTGTGTCGCTGACCGAAGATCCGGAGTTTGAATTACCGGTATGTAAGGATATCATTTCGACACTTGCCATGACTTCGCTCGATGATAGTAAAAATGAAGAGAAGGCTGCAGTGCCATCAATAGCGACCTTGCCTTACTCGCCTTTTGAATACAAGCGTCAAGAAAGCTTCGCCATCAAAAATATCGGCGCCTCCCAAGTGCCTGTGGTGATTGCTGATGTGAGTAAGATCGAGAAACTCACACCTGATAATCTGAAGCATGTTGGATATAGTTATAACGAGCAAGACGACAAGTGGACTATCGG
>CAIQUX010000023.1 GCA_903875055.1 uncultured Bacteroidota bacterium | reverse complement strand
AAGCTTCGCCATCAAAAATATCGGCGCCTCCCAAGTGCCTGTGGTGATTGCTGATGTGAGTAAGATCGAGAAACTCACACCTGATAATCTGAAGCATGTTGGATATAGTTATAACGAGCAAGACGACAAGTGGACTATCGGTGATATGGCCGCAGATTATGTGTTTGTGAATACGGTGCCTGATTTTGCCTTGCCGGGCACCTTAGGTGTGATCTGTTACCCTGCCATCTGGCAACAACATACATCGAATCAATCCTGCTATCCGATTTTTGAAGCGGCGCAATATCTGAATGAACAACCTGAAAACAGAAGTCAGGTGCTCAACTTCGTGATGCTCGATTGTTATTCCAATGTGTATCCGCCACATTTCCTGGATGTGTTATTTTTCAAACTGAAAGAAGATAAGACGACAGTGCTTTGTTTGAATTCATTGAATCCTAATTCGATGCAAAGTATACGACGTATGTGTATGGAATTGATCATCCGTAAGGTAAGCAATCCTGTCATTATCATTTCAGACAGTAATCATAACACCTTGAACCAAGCGCTAGTTCATTACTCGGTCGATGCAGGCGGATTATTGCTGGATGGGTTTCTGAATGGAGTCTGTCTGGGTTATCAATTCGGCCAGATCAATGAAGATGTCAATGTCATGCTGAAAGAAATTAAAACACTCAACTCGATCTCCTTCGGTATCCTTCAAGCCACCAGAACCCGCATTTCAAAGACAGAATATATTTCTTGTCCGAGTTGCGGCAGAACCTTATTTGACTTGCAGGAAACAACAGCAAAAATCCGTGCTGTCACCAATCATCTCAAAGGTGTAAAGATTGCCATCATGGGTTGCATAGTCAATGGTCCGGGTGAAATGGCGGATGCTGATTTCGGTTATGTGGGAAGCGGTATCGGCAAGATTACCTTGTACAAAAATAAGGAAGTGGTGAAACGGAATATCGACTGTGAGGTGGCTGTGGATGAATTAGTGAATTTATTGAAAGAACATGGAGCCTGGGTGGAAACAAATTAGTCATACCAATTAACTGGTCATTACTATTGCAAATGCCTTTTGTCTAGAAGCGGTATATTTTTACTGAGACATCCGCTGAATTTACTTCTCCATTTACATTCCTTTTAACCTTTCCTTCCTTAGCTTTGAAAAAATTTCATTCATGAAAAAAATAATGTTGGCAATTTCGTTGGTCTGCATAGTGTCTGTGGTAGTATTTTTTAGTTGCAATGATACAGGCAGCAAAAAGAACACTCCGGCTAACAAAGTCAAACATCATCTCAACATTCCAGAAAGCG
The DNA here is from genome assembly GCA_903875055.1 of uncultured Bacteroidota bacterium. Taxonomy (GTDB): domain Bacteria; phylum Bacteroidota; class Bacteroidia; order Chitinophagales; family Chitinophagaceae; genus OLB11. The sequence goes on along the minus strand of CAIQUX010000023.1, from coordinate 14,515 downwards.
GCATACAAAGCATGATGGAAGCCAATACACAAAAAGTGATTGAAGGCACTGATGGCAGCGTCATCATTATAGTAGGTGAGGTGACCCGCAAAAAAGTGGATATCACCATCAAACGCGATGATAAGATCCTTGATGAACGTATCATAACTGAAGATAATAAGATGACTTTCGATTATGAAGGCAATACCTATACCATCGATCTTCGCAATATTAAAAAACCATTGATCGGACAAGGCAAAGCCGAGATTTCGATACGATAAGAACACCAACATACCCCAATTTCCACTTGCTCCTTATGTCTGCTATGTCTCACGAATTTTATATGAAACTTGCTTTGCAGGAAGCAAAGAAAGCCTATAAGGCCGATGAAGTGCCGGTGGGTGCCGTCATCGTGATGCAGGATACCGTCATTGCTAAAGGATATAACCAAGTGGAGCTTTTACAGGATGCCACGGCACATGCCGAAATCATTGCCCTTACATCCGCCTTTCAACATCTTGGCAGCAAGTATATACCCGACGCCACCTTGTATGTAACACTGGAACCTTGCCTGATGTGTTCTGGTGCATTATACTGGAGTAAAATCGGGGCTGTGGTATATGGCGCTTCTGATGACAAAAACGGGTTTCATACCACATGCGCTCATTCTCCTTTCCATCCCAGAACCACAGTCACGAGTGGCATTTCAGATCAGGAATGTGCTCAGTTGATGAAAGATTTCTTTAAGCAAAAAAGGAAATAGACCAGAAACCCGTGAGCATTGACAGGTCGGGATTAAAGCTTCGTTAATCCACTTGCCACTTCATTAATTCGCTTATTTTTGCGTTCACAACTTTAAAATCTACGTTCAAATGAATGAAACGATTAAAACCATCACACTCACGGTATTGACTCTGTCTCTTTTTGCCATCGCGATTGTTGAACTTAGCGGCGTCAGTTCTACGGCTTTCATCAATAAATATGGCAAAGGCGGTACAGACCATGCCATCAATCTGAGCAAAGATGACCAGTCAAAACGTGACGAAGACGTCAAGAAATTACCAAAAACAACGATGGATGTTCTTGATACCAAATTCAACTTCGGTCACATGAAGGAAGGCGATAAGGTTCGTCATACCTGGATAGTCAAAAACACCGGATCAGAACCTCTGATGATTGCGAATGTGCAGACTTCCTGCGGATGTACTGCACCTTTTTATCCTAAGGAGCCTATACTTCCCGGGAAAGAAGGTGAGGTTACGCTTGAATTCAATAGTGCGGGTAAAGGAGGTCATGTACAGAAAAATGCGCTGATTATTGCCAATTCCGACAACGCACCTTTCTCCATCGGATTTGATGCTGATGTTGATAAGAAATAAACAAACGACCGACTATTAAAATCTACTATTGAGTTTCTCAAAAGTCACTAAACCCACATACCAAGCACGTTGTCACTTGTTTCCAAATTCACAAAACCGAACCAATCAAAAGAGATGGGATTTGTCGATCATCTCGAAGCCCTGCGCTGGCATGTGGTGCGTTCGTTACTTGCAGTGATGGTTGTGGCAGTTATCATCTTTATCAAGATTGATTGGATTTTTGACACCATCATTTTCGGACCGATGCGAAAAGATTTTGTTTCGTATACCGGTCTTTGCAATCTGAGTCATAAGCTTCATATGGGCGATGCCTTATGTATGCCGCCTCCCAATGTGAAAATGCAAGTGACTGCCTTCGGGTCCCAATTCATGACGAGTATCAGTGTCTCGTTTATCGGAGGTTTCATTGTCGCGTTTCCTTATGTTTTCTGGGAGATATGGCGTTTTATCAAACCCGCATTAAGCTCTAAAGAAGTAAGAAATACAAAAGGTGCGATTTTGTTTGTCACTTTCTTTTTTCTTTGCGGTATTGCCTTCGGTTATTTCTTACTTGCTCCGTTTACTTTCAGTTTCCTCTCGAATTTCAAACTGGGTGTCATGAATGCGCTTGAAACAAAACCGACACTCGATGATTACATGGAAAACATGATCGATATTATCATCGGTTCTGCCATCTCGTTTCAGTTACCCGTGATTTCATATGTACTGACAAAAATCGGATTGGTCACACCGCGCTTTTTAAGTACTTATCGTAAATATGCCTATGTCATTATTCTAGTTGTGGCGGCCATCATCACACCATCACCTGATTGGATGAGTCAGGCGATCGTATCCTTACCCTTGTTCATTTTATATGAACTGAGTATTCTGATCAGTGCGTATGTCGAGAAACAACGTATCAAACGAGATGCAGAATTTTTCAGCAGCTAGGAGAAGAAACTTTTAAACTGACATAACAACATTTCTTCATCTACCTTTTCAAACGGATGCTTGGTATTTGGCAAAACATAAAGGCTTCCGAGTTTTAATTGTCTGAATGTATCTATTGCTTCATCAAGACTTACCATGGCATCCTTGTCGCCAATCCCTACCCTGATCCTCAATGGGATAGCTTGGAGACATTCTGTTGACAGTAAATTCATGTTTCCTAATCCTTCAAGCAATAGCGTTGTCTGATGTATCAGATCCTTCCATTCGATATGTTTGTGTCGCTCTTGTAATTGGGCTACAAAAGCAGGAATCTTATGCTCCATTTCATCCGTATTCAGCATGGCCTTTTCTTTACAGGCAATCTCTTCATCCCATTTGAACTTTGTTGCCAGTGTCATGATACCATCAAACAGATCGGGCCGCAGACTAGCCGCATAGATGGCTACATAGCCACCCATACTGTAACCAAAGACAGAAACCTTTTCTTGATGATGCTGTTCGATATATGCAATTAGATAGTCTGCAAAATCCTGAATCGAAAAAGCTGTCTGCTTGGGATTTTGTCCATGTAAAGGAAAGTCGATTGCATGGCACGTAAATGATTCGTTGAGTTTGTGTGAGAAGGAATCAAACTGTGATGCCGAACCCAAGGCACCATGAAGCAACAGAATAGTAGACATTCCTTATTTTTTTAATGCAGGTTTTTTTGTGCGGTTCACATCAAAGTCGATTTTATTTTCCCAGTTGGCCCGGATGGTGATGGTAGCCGGTAACAAGTCTACAAGTTCCGGTTGCTTTTTTTCTCCGAAGAATGAACCTGTGTCCCAAATACCATTATTATTTTCATCATGCAGTAATCGCAAGAGATAGGTATCAGGTGAAAGAAAGGGAAATGCGACCAGGGAATCCGTGACTTTTTTTCGCGCTATCACCTTCTCGTTTTTCATCAGTTCCAACATTTCGTTTCCTTCTTTCTTACATTTTACAATCAGTGTCCCATACTCACTTTTTCGTTTAGTTCTGAAATAGAACTCAGTCGCATTTGCCTGCAACCCTGCGCTATCCTGAGCAAAACCTTTCTTGAAGATTATCTTGCACAATGCATCTTCGCCCCATAATGTAAAAAGGGAAAGTGATTTTCTGGCCGAATCCATTTTCACTATAACATTTGAATCCGGCGCTTCGTTTTGAAACAAGTGCATCTTGCTCTCATCAAATGCCTTCAACGGATGATCGAATCGGAGCACGACCGAATCGTAGAGATCAAATGTCCGTTTAGCCTTGTCCAGGGTATCCGCATTGATAATGAAATTCAAACGGATATTTTCTTTGTTGTCAGAAACAGGAAGATTTCTTGTATCGGTCATGGCGTTCTTAGCCAATTGTCTTCGATTTGCGTTTGAATCAGCCTTTTCCTGCGCAACAAAACTATGAAGCGTAACAGTTAATGTATCTTTAGGGCTAACCTTCTTATCATAAAACGCAATCTTTTCATTAGTCTGGTCATACCGAAGATTTGAATTCTGATCATTCAGTACATAAACGGAGAATTCCTTATCAGGCAGATTTTTGAAGAAGAAGGCACCGCCTTCAATTTTTTGTATATACAATGGCTTCTCCTTAAAGAAGGCCGAATCAGGTAAGCTTGCCTTATACAGGACCACCATACCGCTTGTATCAGGCCGGCCGGTATTGGCTTCAACCACGCTTCCACGTAATGAAAGGGAATCAAAATAACTCCCGGTTGAAAAAGTAAAACTCAGGTTCTTATACGGATTACTTTCCCTCACATCTTGTATAGCACTTCCCATTGAAACAGCATAGGTTGTATTTGGCTCAAGCAGACTATCCTCTATTTCTATCGTCACCCTTTTTTTATGCACGGTCACTTTGGGATTTTTCTTCAGCAAGGGTGTGACGATCAGTTGATTCTGAACATCGCGAAGCTGAACAAATTCATCGAATTCAAAACGGATGCTGCCGCCTTTGAAATTCAAGGCTGAATCAGCCATGCTCCTCTTTTTCAATACCGGGGCTGTCACATCTCTGGGGCCGCCAGTCGGTGCCATGATATTGGCGCAGGAAAACCAGCAAAGGCTGATACACAGAAATAAAAGATATTGGAATGGTTTTACGGACATATTCTAATGCAATGATAAGAACTAAACAGCAAGATTTTATCTTGGCGCAAGACAAATTCGTATCAGATGAGATTCCGTGATGATCAATTTGTGAATCTCAAAGAATAAGTTTTATATATTTGCACGCACACAATGAAACACCTTCCTAATATTCTCACGCTTGGCAATTTGTTTTTCGGATGTATGGCCATCGCGTTCATCTTACATTCGCAACCGTTTTTAAGTGAAATGAATGGAGAACAATATTGGGTAAGCGGCACTACACAGGCTTACTATGGCAGCATCTGTATCCTGGTGGCCGGCATCTTCGATTTATTTGACGGTATGGTGGCCCGCTGGTTGGGTGTGAGTTCCCCCTTGGGCAAAGATCTGGATTCATTGGCCGATATCGTTTCGTTTGGTGTTGCACCCAGCATGATCCTTATGAAAATGCTGTGGGCCTCGTGGATGCAGCGTCCGGATGCCATGGATATTTCCATGATCAGTGTTTGCCCCGCATTTTTACTGGCTTGTTTCGGAGCACTTCGTTTAGCTCGATTTAATAATTCACCCGCCACCACCTCGTATTTTACAGGAGTGCCTATTCCTGCAGTGGGCATGGTGGTTGCTTCCTTTCCTTTGATTAATTTTTACAATCCGCTTGGCATCGGATTTAAAATGCAGAACCCTTGGTTTTTATATCTGACTATCGCTGTTCTTTGTTGGCTGATGGTGAGCAAATTGAAATTATTTACATTGAAATTTTCAAATTTCAGTGTCAAAAAATATTGGCCTCAATTGAGTTGGCTGGCTCTTACCTTGGCCGCTTTACCTTTTTTACAAAGTCTGTCCATACCCTTTTCATTTTTACTTTATATCCTTTTATCTTTAGCTTATAAACACTCCGAAGCATGATGTACACAGCTCATATCAATGTAATGCCATTATCCGAATTATTGGATCCGCAAGGAAAAGCAGTCAATAAAAGTCTGCACAATTTAGGATTAGCTTCCATTCAGGATGTCCGTATCGGAAAGCATATCACGCTTGCTATTGAAGCACACAGCCAGGAAGAAGCACATGCTATTGCGGAAAGTGCGTGCCAGAAAATCTTGTGTAACGCTGTCATGGAGAAGTACGATATCGTGATAGGATAAGGTGCAAGACAGTTGCCTACTGCAATTGAAGGTCTGCTTACAATCAACTATTTTAAACCACATGCCTTGTGTTTGCTAAGATAGTCCGGATTAATTACCTTTATCCTTACTTTGAATCTCCATCGTCATATACCCTTCCTGAAAGAAGTATTAAAATATTCGGTTTCGGCTTTTGGCGGACCGCAGGGACATTTCGGTATGATGACGAAAACCTTTGTTGAAAAACGTAAAGATGTCACGTCAGAAGAGTTGGTCGATTTCATGGCTTTTTGCCAGATTCTTCCCGGTCCTTCTTCGACACAAACCATCACACTGATTGGATATAAACGTGGCGGATTCTCATTGGCACTGCTCACCTTGCTTATCTGGATATTACCCGCTACCATTATGATGACCGGCCTTTCTTTCCTGATTCAGTATTTCGATACTAAATCGATTGAAACCAACCTGTTCAAATTTATTCAACCGATGGCTGTAGGCTTTTTGGGCTTCGCCTCTTTCAAGGCGATGCGGATTTCAGTCAATCATATTGCCACTTATATCATCATGCTATGCGCCTTCGTGATCACCTTTCTTTTTCGCTCCCCACTGATTTTTCCATTGCTTATTATTGGTGGAGGAATAATAACTAATTTCAGCAATAAAAGGATACCCGATACCTATACACAAAAAAAGCCTGTCAAATGGGTTAATATCTGGTGGTTTCTGATTGTTTTCTTGACTGCTGGAATATTTTCAGAGTTAGCTCGTTTGCAACATTGGCATTATGCCAGAGCCTTCAATTTGTTTGAAAACTTCTATCGCTTCGGCAGCTTCGTATTCGGCGGAGGCCATGCATTGATGCCCATGATGTATGAACAGTTTGTTGCAAGGCCCGAGCATCTGAATATGGATCCTTATCTGACTCCGTCTCAATTCCTGACCGGCGCAGGTATGATCAATGCGATTCCCGGTCCTGTCTTTTCAATTTGTTCGTATGTGGGCGGATTAAGTATGAGTGACTATGGTTGGCATGGCCATTTATTAGGTAGTGTGGTGGCTACAGTCGCTGTGTTTCTGCCATCTATCCTGCTCTTGTTTTTCTTCTTTCCTATTTATCAGAATCTTAAACAATATACTGTCATCTTCAGGGCTTTGGAAGGTATTCATGCCGTAGTGGTGGGCATCATGTGGGCATCAGGCTTCATCTTATTCAATTCAATACAATTTGAATGGACCAATCTGGTGGTGGTGGCTATTACCTTCAGCTTGCTGATGTTTTCCAAAATTCCGGCACCTTTGATTGTAGTGGCCTGGCTATTACTCGGATGGGCGACATGATTTGCCCTATATAAGAATCAGATTCGCGCTTTTATTGAGGAGAACTTATTCCGGCAGCATCCTTTTTAAAGACAGTCAGATAGGACAAGGGCCTTTCTACCGGTGCCTTTTGGCAAACAGTGAATTCATAATTTCCACTTTGAGGACAAATGAATGAAAACTCAGTCCAGAATTCATTCTCCCTTTTTACCTTGATACGGTCTTGAACAAGATCTCCGATCCCTTCCATAAAAAGTGTGGCTTTTACTTTGGTTGAACTTGGATCTCCCACAAAGCAGAAATGATACCAGTTGCCTTCAAGCAATTGTATATTGACTATCATATCAATATTATTCCGCAAATGAAGCTTCTCTTCGCGCACAATATGAAAACCATTCTTTGACGTGCGGTCGATCAGTTCATCAATCTTAGCATTGTATAGCTTTACATTCTCCTGCATTTCAGGTGTGATATGCCTTGATTGCGCCTTGCAGAACATGGTGGCAAGCATCATGAAGAAGAGTGGCAGATAGTATTGAATTTTCATTGCTATCGCAAAATAGCACTACTTTCCTTTGTTAAAAACACAAAGTCGATGAAGTTGCGAATTTAACCAATGAAGAAAATGATGTGATATTAGTCTTGTGCTAAGCCTCTGCCTATGAATCAAACTACTGACTCTCAGCTTTCCATGAACAAGGCAATTTGGATATTGACTTCAGCCGCCCTTTCGATATGTACAAAATGCCCTGTCTCTTTAAACATCACAGCTTTAGCATTCTGCATCTGCTTTACTCCTCTATCTGCAATTTCTTTGGTGGGAACCGAATGTAAAAAGCGGTTAGGAATCAATTGGTCATTTTCTCCGAAAAACACAATCGTCTTATTCTGGATTACTTTCAACTGATTGAAGACCTGATGATCGAGCATGGAATTGATACACATCTCCAGCATCCGCCGATACGATTTACGATCATTCACTTTAATCAGCGAATTAAGGTCTTTAATAATCTCCGAGGCTATCTTCTCGTGACGGTAAAAAGATGAATTGATCGATTGAATAATATGCGTCTCATCCATCGCTAAAAAATTTCCGAAGGCGATAGCCGACTTGAACAAGGAAGCATCATGCGGTGAATAATATTCAAAACCGGAGGGTGCCGAAAGAATCAGACGGTTTATCTTGCTTCCTTCATTGATGGCCACCTGAAGGGCAATCTGTCCACCCATGGAGTGTCCGGCCAGTGTCACATTTTTAAGTTTCAATGATTCCATGATCTCCAGGATAATCTCTGAAAAAAACTGGATACTATAAGGATAATCACCTCTCGACGAAAATCCATTACCCGGAAGATCGATGGCGATACAGCGATATCGTTCCTGCAAGGAAGCTATGTTCCATTTCCAGACCCAGAGATAATTGGCCAGACCATGGATAAACAAAATGGTTTCTTCCTTATCCGATCCGCAGTCGAAATAGGCTATCCTGATCTTGTTTTTCAACTCAACAAATCGTACTTCATCGTTTGCAATCATATGTCGGCAAACTTACAACGCACAAGGGAATAATTAACTTTTAAGAATCGTCGAATCACTAATTTTGCTTCGCATCATAAAAGTCCTATCGATGAGATATTATCTGTTTTTGTTTTTCTGTCTGGGAAATTTGATCTCCGGAGCGCAACAATTGTTTCCGACGATTTCAAAAGACAATACGGTGAAGCCTTCACAGGAACAGATTCAACTGAATGAAGCGGTGATTGTCAGCACTCGCTTGTTTGCCAATGATACGATGCGCTATCATTATAATCAGATGAAGTATTATGTAAAAATAATTTTACCTTATGTGGATACGGCGGTATCGATGTTCAGGGAAATCGATGCAACCACCGCCGATATGTCGAATCGAAAAAGACGGATTTATATACGGTCTAAAGAAAAAGAGATCAAGATCCATTTCGAAGACAGATTGAGTTCATTGAATATCACACAAGGACGCTTGTTAGTCAAACTCATCAACCGGCAATTATCTGTTAACTGCTATGACATAGTACGTGAATTGAAGAACCCGATTACAGCGGCGTATTATCAATCTATTGCCCGCTTGAACGGTATCAATCTGAATGAGGAATATGATCCGGAAGAAAACAGAGATCTCGAAATGATCATGCGTAATTTAGGCTACGACAGACCCGAGAAAATTGAGAAATAAGGTTGTAGAGAAGTTCCTGATAACAGGCAAATTGTAATTATTTCGGTGCTTGCAACACTTTGTCTTTTTTACCCAATACCACCGCTCCTATCATAGCGCTCAGGAACAAGACACTGGCAATCTCAAACGGAAATACATAATCGGTAAATAATTTCTGACCAAGATTTTTAATCAGCCCGATATCGGTCGACTCAATCAGGTTAATGTCTTTACCTTCCAGTCCTGTAAACGACGATTTCAAGGCAGCAACAAAAATCAACAGCAGGGCACCACCCGAAATGACGGCAGCAAACTGTACCAGAAAATTCTTCTGAGGTTCTGTATCACTGTTGAGATTCATAAGCATGATCACAAAGAGAAACAGCACCATGATAGCTCCGGCATAGACTATGATATTGACAATGGCCAAAAACTGTGCATTCATCATCACATAATGTGCTGATATGCTGAAGAAGGTCAAGATCAGAAACAAGACACTGTTGATCGGACTGCGGCTCATGATCACACCGACTGCAAACGACAAGGTCAGCAGACTCAATATCCAAAATATCACTTGATGTATTTCCATAACCTGGGTTCTAATTAATGTTGTGTACTTTTTTCTTTTTTACTTTCCATCTCAGCTGTCATAGGAATCAGCAGATCATCCTTCTTATAAATAAATCCTTTACGCTCATAGTTGGCGGGAGCGAATGTCTGAGAGAGATAAATGGCGTCTTTAGGACAAGCCTCTTCACATAATCCGCAGAAAATGCAACGTAGCATGTTGATCTCATAATTGGCCGCGTATTTCTCTTCCCGATACAGATGCGATTCGGATGGCAAACGCTCAGCCGCTTCCATCGTGATGGCTTCCGCAGGACACGACAAAGCGCATAAACCGCAAGCCGTGCATCGCTCACGCCCTTCTTCGTCACGGTTCAATACATGCAATCCACGGAAGGTGGAACTGAAAGGTCGTTTGACTTCAGGGTAATTGATCGTTGGGCGTTTGATGAACATATGCCCCAACGTGATCTTAAGCCCTTTGGCAATAGCAGGCAAATAGATACGCTCCAGAAACGTCATCGGATGACGATCAACTTCTTTCGCTTTCTTTGAAATATTATAGGTCATAGTTTACTTGTCATTAAAGAAATATAGAATCACGCCTCCTGTTGCCAGCATATTGAATAAGGCCAGCGGTATCAGACTTTTCCAACCGAGATTCATCAGCTGATCATAACGGAAACGAGGGATCGTCCATCGGATAAACATGAAGAATATGATAAAACAGATCGCTTTACCCAGCAAGACCATCACACCGATCAGCGATACCATCAACGGAGATACATGCGCCGCCACGATATCCATGCCCGGATAGTTATACCCACCGAAAAACAATGAGCTTAATATCACAGAGCTGATGAACATATTGATATACTCAGAGAACAGATAAAAACCGAGTTTCATGGAACTGTATTCGGTATGATAACCACCGATCAATTCACTCTCACATTCTGCCAGATCAAATGGCGCCCTGTTCAATTCGGCAAAGGCACATACGATGAAAATCAAGAAGGCCAGCGGTTGCTTAAAGAAATTCCAGGTGAAATAACCGTTCGCCCAAAAACCATGTTGTTGGTCAACGATTTCGCGCATGCTTAAACTACCTGTCATCATCACCAATGCAATCAGACTGATACCCATCGCCAGTTCGTATGAAATGGCCTGAGATGCAGCACGCAATCCGCTCATCAACGAAAATTTATTATTCGATGCCCAGGCGCCTATCATCACGCCATAGACACCCAAACTCACCACACCAAAAATAAAAAGGACACCGATATTGATATCGGCAACTTGCAGACTGATGACACTGCCATCCGCTTTTGGAATATCAGGCCCCCATGGAATGACGGCACTGGTCATACATGCCATCAACATGGCGATGGAAGGACCCAATACAAACAGGAATTTAGAACTGACTGCCGGAATGATTTCTTCTTTCATGAAAAGTTTCAAACCATCGGCCAGCGGTTGAAAAAGACCAAAAGGACCGGCCCTCATCGGACCTCGCCTGTCTTGCATAATGGCGGCCACCTTACGTTCGGCCCAGGTACTGTACATGGCTATTCCAAGTGATGCCCCCAAAATAACGGCAATTAAAATAACCTTTTCTAGTATCAATGAAAGAGAAATTGCCAGTAAAATCATGAAGATGAAAATTGAAGGCTCAAAAGTAAAGAAAGAAAGGGAATTTATATGCCTTTGTCTATGTTTTTCGGTAACAAAATATTCCTTGAAACGATTCTATGCAGTGATTTGGAAACATTAAGGACATATGATTCGTCTTTTATTTCATCGAAATACTTTTTTCGCCTTACTTTCGTTTGATGTACCGTATGTATAGACTTGCCACCCTGCTACTTTTGCTGACCGTATCGCTGTTGGGACTCACAACGCTTGACGCCCAATCACAGAAAAATACCGGCACCCTGAATGGAAAAGTGCTCGATGAAAAAGGCAATCCTCTTGAACTGGCCACCGTGGCTGTGAAAGGCCTTCCGGGCGGCACCAAAACCGATGTAAACGGGTTCTTCAGCCTTGCTATCCCATCCGATAAGAATGTACAGATTGCGTTCAGTTCCATCGGCTTTGATATAAAAATTATTACGAAACGTCTCGCTAATGGAGAGGCGGCTTCCGTGACCATTACACTCAAACCCAATACCAAGCTTTTTAAAGATGTGACCATCCGTGAGAATAAGAAGCGTAATCAGGCGGGCAATGTGGCTATCAATTATAAGATGCACGACCTCTTGCCAAGTGCGGTGGGCGGTATCGAGGGCTTATTGAAGATATTTTTGAGCAACAACAACGAGCTGACTTCGCAATACAATGTGCGCGGTGGCAACTTCGATGAAAACCTTGTATATATAAACGACTTTGAAGTCTACCGCCCGTTTTTGGTGCGAAGCGGTCAACAAGAAGGTCTGAGTGTCATCAACCCCGATCTGGTGGGTGGGGTCAATTTTTCGACCGGCGGCTTTCAGGCCAAGTATGGCGATAAGATGAGCAGCGTGCTCGATATCACCTATAAACGACCCAAGGAATTCGGTGGCAGTGTCACCATGAGTATGCTGGGACTGGGTGCTCATCTTGAAGGGGTGGGATTAAAGAACCGCTTGTCGTATATGATCGGTGTGCGTCAGAAATCGAATCAATATCTTTTGCAGGCACAACAGACCAAAGGTGTTTATAATCCGACCTTTACCGATGTGCAGACCTATATCAATTATCAGTTCAATACCGATTGGCAAATCGATGTCTTTGGCAATTACGCCCGTAACCGTTTTGATTTTCAGCCTGAAAGTTCGACACAAAGTTTCGGTCTCATCAATAAAGCCTTCCAGTTGCGCACTGTCTATAGTGGCGCTGAAACCGACAAATTCGATTCGCGTTATGGAGGCATATCAGCCACCTATACGCCTAACGACAATACGACCTTGAAACTCATTGCTTCGGGTTTTCAAACCAATGAAGCAGAAACCTACGACATTCAGGGTGAATATCTGTTGGGTGAAATTGAAACCGATTTGGGCAAGACCACTTTCGGTGATATCAAATATGCATTGGGTACTGGTCTGATTCACAACTATGCCAGAAACTACCTGAATGTGAATGTCGCCAATATCGGACTGAAAGGCTCACATGATAAGAAACGGCATTTTATCCAATGGGGTCTCAATTCTGAAATCATCCATATCAATGATAAGCTCAACGAATGGGAACGTCGCGACAGTGCCGGTTTTTCGCAACCCGCGAATGATACGGCCCTGCTGATGTATAAGCGTTACAAGAGTGCGCAGGATTTTGCCTATACCCGTTTTAACGGTTTCATTCAGGATAATATCGCGTTCGATTCTATCGGACTGGTCATCACAGGCGGTGTGCGTTTTAATTACAACCTGCTCAATAGTGAATTATTGATCAGTCCCCGTTTACAACTTTCCTGGAAACCAAAATGGAAGAAAGATATCATCTTCCGCGCTGCGACGGGTATCTATAGTCAGCCACCTTTTTACCGAGAAATGCGTAACCTCGATGGCAGTGTGAATCTCGATCTGAAAGCGCAAAAGTCGTATCATGCTGTGGCTGGTGCCGATTACAATTTCAAAGCCTTTGGCGATCGTCCGTTTAAGTTTACCACCGAACTGTATTACAAATACATGTGGGATCTGGTGCCGTATGAATACGACAATGTACGTATCCGTTATTTCGGTAAAAACATGGCCAAGGGTTATGCCTATGGTATCGAAGGAAGGCTTTATGGCGATATCGTGAAGGATGCGGAATCGTGGGTGAGTCTGGGTATCATGAAGACCGCTGAAGACCTGAAAGACGATGTGGTATTTATCAAAAGTAAAGTCACGGGTGAGGACAGCACCTCGTTTAATCCGGGTTATATACCCCGCCCTACTGATTCAAGGGTCAGTTTTGGCTTATTCTTTTCGGATTATCTGCCGGGCAATAAGAATTTCAAATTATTCCTCAACGGATTGTATTCGACCGGATTGCCGTTTGGCCCTCCCAATCAGAACCGCTATGCCGATACCTTGCGTATACCAAGTTACAAGCGTGTCGACATCGGCTTTTCATCATTATTGCTCGATGGTGCCCGCAAGGACAGGCCTCGTTACAGCTTTTTCAGAAATATCAAATCCATGTGGTTGAGTCTGGAAGTCTTCAATCTGTTAGGTATCCAAAACACCTTATCCTATCTGTGGATACAGGATCAAAGCAGCGGTCGCACCTATGCCGTTCCTAATCGACTTACCAAACGACTCTTGAATCTGAAACTGGTAACGAGTTTTTAAGTGATTGGAAATATTACTCACCCTTTGCCATTTCTCTAATGGTTGGCATCTCACCAACCAACCATATTACAACCTGCTACAAGTATACTTTATACTTAGCAAATTCCACATGATACTATATTTCGGTTGGTGAGACACCAACCAATAGGAAGCGCTGAGCAAATGCCTTTCCTGCATCTTCCACCCATCATGAATATTTGAGTTTGATTCGTATATCCGCATTCTTGAAAAATCCCTGCTGATAAGATTCGAATCGTAAAACAGGTTGTTGATTGGCAGGCACCATTTTAATTGCTTCACGAAAATCCTGATTCACAGATGCCAGCCTGTTATAAAATTCTTGTTTCATGAACCCCGATTCAATCTCTGATGCATTTTCATTCTTCTCCAGCCATATACTCAATTGCTTACCACCTGTTTGATCTTCTTCTACCTGAATAAAAAACGAATGAACCAAGGATGCCAATGCAGGCATTTGATAGATCACTTCTTGTATATCATTCGGACTGATATTGGCGCCAAAGAAAGAAACAGTATTATCTGAACGGCCATAATGGAATAACAAGGGTAAATCTGTTTT
>CAIQUX010000022.1 GCA_903875055.1 uncultured Bacteroidota bacterium | reverse complement strand
TTAGTTTCTAAAGTTTTTGTTCTTTTATGTGTAAAAATTGGTTGCTTATCAGGAGCAACCTTTTTTTTATGCTGGTTATCAAGGCGCAAATGATTCAAACAAAGCAGCAACAGGCAGATTCGTAACCGACACACGGTTTCGGATTCACCACATCGGCATATTTCAATTATATTTGCCTCCCATTAAAGGATCATCATGTCAGACAATACGCGAATCAATGACTCTGGAATAGAGATTAAGAAATTGTATACTGAAGCACAGATCGAGGCAGAACAACCTGGTGTGTTTCCCTTCACAAGAGGTGTGCACGAAGGCATGTATTGCGACAAACCATGGACTATCAGGCAATATGCAGGTTTCAGTACGGCTGAAGCCTCCAATGAGCGCTATCATTTCTTATTGAATCAGGGTGTTACCGGCTTAAGTGTGGCTTTTGACTTGCCTACTCAGATCGGTTATGACAGCGATGATGTGATGGCGGCCGGTGAAGTCGGTAAGGTAGGGGTAGCCATCGATTCGATTGAAGACATGGATCGCTTGTTCAAAGGAATTCCCTTGGAGAATGTAAGCACATCAATGACGATCAATGCCTCAGCATTTATTTTATTGGCTTTTTATATTGCCTTGGCCAAACGTCAGGGCGCCGATATTAAAAAGATTGCTGGTACCATACAAAACGATATCCTCAAAGAATATGCCGCCCGCGGCACCTTTATCTATCCGCCCAAGGTCAGCATGCGACTGATTACCGATATTTTTGAATTCTGCAGCAAGGAAGTCCCTAAATGGAATACGATTTCCATATCAGGTTATCATATCCGTGAAGCCGGCAGTACCGCTGTGCAGGAACTGGCGTTTACCTTATCTAACGGCAAGGCCTATTTGAAAGCCGCCATCGAGAAAGGACTTGATATCAATGTGTTTGCAAAACGCTTGTCCTTTTTCTTTAATGCCCATAATAACCTGTTCGAAGAAGTCGCCAAGTTCAGGGCAGCCAGAAGGATGTGGGCGAAAATGACCCAAGAATTAGGCGCTACCAATATCGAGGCACAGAAACTTCGTTTTCATACACAGACAGGCGGAAGCACACTCACTGCCCAACAACCGATGAACAATATCGTGCGTGTAGCCGTACAAACCCTGGCCGCCACGATGGGGGGAACACAAAGTCTCCATACCAATGGTTTCGATGAAGCTTTGAGTCTGCCTACAGAGGCCGCTGCCTCCATCGCGCTTCGCACCCAACAGATCATCATGGAAGAAAGCGGTATCTGCGATACGGTGGATCCATGGGCCGGTTCCTATTATATTGAAACACTGACCAACGAGGTCGAGGCCGCTGCCAATAAACTTATCGATCGTATCGATGCCATGGGAGGTGCCGTGAGTGCCATCGAACAGGGCTTTATACAAGAACAGATTGCCAGTGCAAGTTATACCTTCCAGAAGGCACTTGAACGTAATGAAAAAATCATCGTCGGTGTCAATAAATATGTCAGCAAGGAGACCAGCAAGACGCCTATCATGAAGATCGATGCGGCTATCGAAAAGCAACAGGTGGACAGACTAAAACTTTTTAAACAAAACAGGGATCAGGCTAAGGTAGATGCTTGTCTTGAATTAATACAGATCAAAGCCATGACCACCGAAAACCTGATGCCGTTTGTGATCGATGCGGTTGAGAACCATTGCACCCTGGGTGAAATCGCTCATGCCTTGCGTAAGGTGTGGGGTGAATATGTAGGTTAATGACCCGGTGATTCTTAGCAGATTTTCCCATTCAACACGTTATTGAAACATAGAACGAAAGAATATATCAACAAAAAACCGCGATCATTACAATCGCGGTTTTTTGTGAAGTAAACTAAGGCTTAAGCCGACTTCTTTGCTACAGTAGGTCTCTTACGTTCGCTTTTACGAACACCTCCCGCTTGTTCATACT
>CAIQUX010000021.1 GCA_903875055.1 uncultured Bacteroidota bacterium | reverse complement strand
CCTGTACTTTTATCAATAATCTGTATACTGATGACACCACTTCTATTCTTCTTCCTGCGAACAAACATTCTCAAAAATAAGCCGGGACACCCAAAACCAAAAACACAATCCAGCATTTAAAGCCCTTTCAGAGACTTTTTTTCTCCTAATTCTAAAAATCGCGGAAGTCAGGTCTTTGTCAGGACTTTTTTTTTTCGTGCATCAGGAATACTTTTCACTTTTGGGTGAAAGTTTTGAAGCTGAGTTACAGTGCTTAGTAGACTAAAGGAATTACATGGCAGACCAAAATTTGCCGGAGAAAAAATGTTGATAAGCAAAGATAGAAGTCACGTTCCCGATTATCTATTTACAATGACTACAAGCATATTTTTCCAGCTCATCAATGGGTTATACCCAGATTGACAATCTCTCAATTGCGTTTACTCAAAAAGTGATTACGAAAACAGTTATAAATGTCGGAGGTAAACAAACAATTGTTAGGTTGAAGTTGGCTGTTAAAAAAAAACATTACAACTCAGGCACATTGAATATCACAGTAAAAAGCATGCTTCGTCATTTGTTTATTGGACGAATAAGGAGGCACTCAATTTAATGGAAATCGTTGCGATTTGCCAAAATCGTTGACAGATTGAAAAGTTCTTTAAAAAACTAGCTTAATGTTGGACAACAATTATCTCACATCTCATTTAGTACTGCTCATTCTCATTCGGGAAATCCTTACTCTTCACATCAGTAATATACTTCTTGGTTGCATCGAGAATTTCTTCGTAGAGATTCAGATAGCGACGTAAAAAACGCGGACTGAATTCTTTTGTGATACCCAGCATGTCGTGCATCACCAATACCTGACCATCGACACCTCCACCGGCCCCGATACCGATGATAGGAATTTTTATTTCTTCAGCTACCCGTTGTCCGAGTGCAGCAGGGATCTTTTCTAATACGATGGCAAAACAACCTGCTCCTTCCAGCAACTTCGCATTCGCTATCAATTGATCGGCTTCTGCTTCTTCTTTAGCGCGAACAGTATAGGTTCCGAATTTATAAATGCTTTGCGGTGTCAGTCCCAGATGCCCCATCACAGGTACACCGGCCGATATGATACGTTTGACCGAATCGATCACTTCTTCACCGCCTTCAAGTTTGATAGAGTGTGCACCCGCTTCTTTCATGATACGGATGGCACTGTTGAGTGCTTCTTTCGAATTGCCCTGATAAGAACCGAATGGAAGATCCACGACAACCAGACAGCGTTTCACCGCTCTGATCACCGAAGCGGCATGATAAATCATCTGATCGAGTGTAATCGGAAGAGTGGTTTCATGTCCGGCCATCACGTTACTGGCGCTGTCTCCTACCAACAGGATATCGATTCCTGCATCGTCGAGTATCGTGGCCATCGAAAAGTCGTAAGCTGTGAGCATCGATATCTTTTCGCCCCGTTGCTTCATCGCTAAAAGGACATTGGTCGTTATTTTCTTGAATTCTTTGTTCTCCTTATGTACGCTCATCGCATCGTAGTTTGCCGCAAAAGTAACCTTTTAATATGAAAGGGTATAAGGATAGTGACACTATATCACAGAATGCACAATAGCTTATGACTTGATACAATAAGCATCTTTGATAAGTCCATCTGCTTTCTATTATTACTTGAATCGCCTGCTACAATCTCAACTTTAATTCTATATATTTGTGAAGGGCTTGTTACCAAAGCATACTTTCCCTGTATTCATTTGTACAAACAATTTTAAACTTTAGCACATGAGTTATTTCGATAGACCGGGTGTGTATATCACCGGTGTGGGACAAATCAAGGTTGAAAAAGAATCAACATCGTCGCTTCGCGAAATGGGTGCCCGTGCCATCAAGACGGCTATGGCTGATGCGGGTGTCGACAAAGTAGATGCAGTCTATGTCGGTAATATGTTGTCGGGTATGATTTCACATCAGCAGCAACTGGCACCTATCGTGGCTAGTGAAGCCGGCTTACATGGTGTGGAGGCTGTTACCTTGGAAGCGGCTTGCGGTTCGGGTGGTGCTGCCTTACGGAATGGATTCATGTCGGTCATGAGTGGTATGTGTGATACGGTCGTTGTTTGCGGATTAGAAAAGATGAGTCACAGCGATAAGGAGTTTATCACCCAGGCTATCGCTACGGCATCTGATTGGGAAATCGAAGGCGGACAAGGAGAATCGTTTGTGACCCTTAATGCCGGACTCATGCGACGTTATATCGACGAGTATAAGATATCGCCTGACAACTTTGCCATGTTCGGTATCAATGCACATCGCAATGCCAACAAAAATCCGAATGCCTTGTTTCATAAGGAAATTTCGATGGACGATTACCTCAATGCGAAATTCATTGTGGATTGTCTGCGTATCTATGATGCGTCTCCGATCTGCGATGGCAGTGCAGCTATCGTGCTATCGCGATATCCTCCTACTGATCGTTCCAAACCTCAGATAAAAATCACCGCTTCATCGGCTGCAACCGAACATGTAGGTATCGCGCGTCGTAGTCATCCGTTAGCGGCTGAAGGTATACAACGTTCGGGTGTCAATGCGTATCGTATGGCGGGCATCACGGCCAAGGATGTCGATATATTTGAATTGCATGATGCGTATTCTGTCATTGCAGTCTTATCGCTCGAGGCTATGGGTTTTGCAGAGCGTGGTGAAGGATGGAAACTGGCCGCTGAAGGACATATCACACAAGAAGGTAAGTTGCCTGTTTCAACCTTTGGTGGATTAAAAGCACGTGGACATCCTATAGGTGCTTCTGGTGTGTATCAGGCAGTAGAAACCTATTTACAACTGACGTATAATGCCGGTGCCAATCAGGTAAAGAAAGATGCCCATGTGGGATTGATACAAAGTATAGGCGGTACGGCATCTTCTATTATCACGCATGTATTGGTGAGTGAATAAATATTGTTTCAGCTAGAAATATGATGCTTTGTAAACGGTGTTTTACCGCAAAGAGCACAAAGCAGACTCAAAGCACGCAGAGATTATTTTTATGGCTATAATACTTTGTATTCCTTTGCGGT
>CAIQUX010000020.1 GCA_903875055.1 uncultured Bacteroidota bacterium | reverse complement strand
TTTGACAATACGAACGGCGCTTACGGGAATGGAACCCTGGTGAAAGCGTTGAATGGTAAGTTATATGGATTGACTGCCTATGGCGGTGTGGCTGACAAGGGTGTATTATTTGAATTCGACGCGGCAACAGGTGCATATGTCAAGAAAGTTGATTTTGACAATACACTGGGATCAGTAAACGGAATTACTGGATTTTCGGGTAGTTTAATGCAGGCATACAATGGCAAGCTCTATGGGATGACATATGCCGGTGGTGCCAATGATGTCGGTGTAGAATTCGAATATGATTATACAACCAATACCTTGACCAAGAAGATAGACCTGAGCACTTCAACAGGTTTTAATCCTTTCTGGAGCGGACAACTCATCGAGGTCAATAATTGTCCGCTGAGTTCAACAGGCCCAAGCTCCATCAGTAATAACCTGGGTAATGATACCCTTTGTGCAGGCACTGCCCTGACCTTGACGGCTGTGGGAGGTGTATTAGGAAGCGGCGCTCATTACGCCTGGTTTGAAAATGGTTGCGGTGGACCAGCCTCACTAAATAGTTCTGCGGCTTATACGTTCACTCCTTTGGCCGGTGAGCATACGTATTATGTCAATATCGAGGAAGCCTGCGGACATACGAAATGTATCAGTCATACGATTTTCGTCAAGCCGACGCCTGTCTGGTATATTGATGCGGATGGTGATCATTATGGTGTGGGCAATGGTATCACACAATGCACTTCACCCGGGGCCGGATATGTGAGCCTAGGCATGTTGGGAGGAGGAGATTGCAATGATGCCGATCCGGCGATCAATCCTGGCGTAGCCGATTTGCCTGGTAATGGTATCGATGAAAATTGCAATGGGCAAATCGATGAAAACAATGCCCTGCATTTTGATGGGGTGAACGACTCCGTGTCGGTGCCTTATTATCCACAGGCGATTTTAAATCCTTCTACCCATCAACTTACCATCTCTGCCTGGATCAGACTGGATCAAGGCGGAATGGACCAGTCTATTCTTTTCAGAAATAATTCGTATCAACTCGGTCTGAACAGCAATAACCAGCTCACATATTTCTCAGGAAGCAATTATAACCTTTCTGAAACCACAAGCGCTGCTATTCCGATCGGGCAATGGACGCATGTGGCTGTTGCCATTAATTATGTCAGTAGCTCGAATGCCACTATCAGGCTTTATATCAATGGAGCTTTGCAGGCTATCAGTAATGCCGGGTTTATTGCCAATAGCAATTTTAGTACATCCAATCTGCTTATCGGTTCCGGTTTTCATGGAAGTATAGACGAATTGAGTATTTGGAATGTATCGTTGACTCAAAATGAGATTCAGACCATGATGTGCAGCTTTCCTCAGTCACCAGTTGGATTAATTGCTCATTATTCATTCAATCAAGGAATTTCGAATGCGAATAATAACGGAGTGAATGGGTTGTTCGATGATAGCGGTCATTCTTCGAATGGCACATTGTCAAATTTCGCATTGAATGGCACGACCTCCAATTGGGTAGATGCCATTTATTATTATGTGGATGCTGATGGCGATGGTTTTGGTAGTACAATGCCTGCTGTAGCCTGTTCTGCAAATGGCGTGTTGAATCATTCAGATTGTGACGATAGTAATCCATCCATCCATACATCATTCCCGTTTTATGTGGATGCTGATGGTGATGGTATCGGAACGGGGAATGCAATGGATGTTTGTGCCATAGATCCTTATACACCGCCGATCGGTTATTCTTTATTCAATTCTGATTGTGATGATAATGACAATAGCGTTTGGCAAACAAATTTTGTATACATAGATGCTGATGGAGACGGTTATGGAACTGGAAATCCGATGTCTGTTTGCACTGCGAATAACTATGCCGCGCCTTTAGGTTATTCATTAAACAACACTGATTGTGATGATAATGACATTTTGATCTGGCGGTCTGATTTATTATACATTGATGCAGACGGAGATGGATATGATGCAGGTAGTTCTTCAATATGTTGGGGTAGTGTTGTACCTTACGGTTATTCACAAACTACCTTAGGGGCAGATTGTAACGATAATAATCCTGACATTCATCCGAATGCCATTGAAATTCCGGGTAATGGGCTCGATGATAATTGCAATGGACAAATTGATGAAGGTACCATCGTGCTAAATTCTGGTAAATCGTTGGAGTGTGATGGGTCGTATGAAAATATAAGTCTAGGCAATTGGGGCGTTATGTCTCAGCAAGGCACCATCTCGTTCTATATGAATATGGCAGATGGAAACAGCATACCTGATCTATTCAGTACCAGCCCGGGAGACCTTGATTTACGTGTAGAATATTATGATGGTTCAGGGCTTTCGCTGGTTGAGGACGGGCAGGGGACTTACAATGCACAAACCTTTATTCCAGTTGCGAGTATGCAAACCCATCATTGGTATCACATTGCATTCTCATGGGATCAATCAACGAATCATATCATAGGATATGTGGATGGTGTTGAAGTGTTCAACAGTTCCAATACGGTATGGCCATCAACCTGGCCCAATTTTACATTGGGGCAAGGATGCTGTGGTCGCTTTTGGAA
The DNA here is from genome assembly GCA_903875055.1 of uncultured Bacteroidota bacterium. Lineage (GTDB taxonomy): Bacteria > Bacteroidota > Bacteroidia > Chitinophagales > Chitinophagaceae > OLB11. The sequence continues at coordinate 6,626 of CAIQUX010000020.1, read as the reverse complement.
TGGTTGGTTAGATGATTTTGCCGTATGGGACACTGTATTGTCACCCTCGGAAATATCAGGCTTGGTCAGTTGTAGCCCGTCTGTTACAAACCCTCATCTGATTAGCTATTATAATTTTAATCAGGGTATTGCGAATGGTAATAATACCGGTGTCACTACGTTACTGGATGCGAAGGGGAATCATAATGGGACACTGAACTTTTTTGCATTAAATGGTACAGTCAGTAACTGGTCTGATAATTCAAGCGGGGTGGTGGATTGCAATGCACAATCGACCATCAACTTGCATCTTTATCTTCAAGGTTATTATGTTGGTTCGGGTTTCATGGCGTCTGTATTGCTAAATCAAGGTGTCAGTGCCGATCCAGCAATCGCAGATTCTATCGATGTTGAATTGCATGATGAATTTAATTTTAGTCTGGTTAGTACCGTGAGAACCATTCTGAATACGGATGGAACAGCTCAATGTAATTTTTCCGTCGCAAATAAAAACTACTTTATCTGCGTCAAGCAACGCAATGCGATTCAAACCTGGAGTTCTGCTGTTGTTCCTGTTGGAGAAACACCTGTTGCGTATGATTTTACGACCTCATCCTCTCAAGCCTATGGCAGCAATATGTTGGAGGTGGAACCAGGTATCTGGGCCTTCTTTTCAGGTGATGTAAATCAGGATGAAAATATCGATCTACTTGATCTTTCGTCGCTTGAGGCTGATATCAATAATTTTGAGTTCGGTTTTTTCCCAACCGATCTGAACGGCGATGGTAATGTTGATCTGCTGGACACTCCTATGCTTGAAGACAATATCAATAATTTTATCTTCTCCAATCATCCGTAAAGGATTCATGATTGATTTTGGAGTAAGAGTTTATGATCAACGTACGCGGCACTTTAATGTAAAGAAGGATACAGTATTTCCTTTAGTTTTCAAATTGGTATCAATGTTTTAAAGATACAAGCAACATGAAGAATACTTAAAACTTTACTTTCTTAGTGATGCGCTCGTTCTTACGAAGGATGATGACATTCACCTCTTCACCTAAATTCAGTGAGTTCAGTTCCTTCATATAATCCTGAATATTCCTTATTCCCTTTTCTCCCATTTGCAAGATCACATCTCCTTGTTGAAGTCCGGCTTTAGCGGCAGGTTTATTTTCACTCACACCATCGATTCGTAAACCTTCTCCGTCAAACACATAATCAGGCATGATACCCATAGTCACTTTGAATGACATTTTCCCTGATTCGTTGTTTTTTGTTTTCAGGAAAGCCAGTTTAGGACGGCTATCAAGATAATACACCAAATCAATGATCAACTCAAGCACTTTCGCTTCACCATTCGCATTGATCTTATAGGCATCATCTGTCGGTTTGTGATAATCACTATGCTGCCCTGTGAAGAAATGCACTACAGGAATATCTTTCAGATAAAAGGAAGTCTGGTCACTTGGGCCAACCCCGGCGCTATCAGTTTTGACAGAAAAGTAAGTGTTCGTTTTTTCAATAGCAGGGAGCCATACAGGTGAAGTGCCTACACCATAAATCAAAAGCTTTTTCGTGCTGTCATTTAATCGTCCGACCATATCAAGATTGATCATGCAATTGATACTGTTTAATGGAATGGTTGGATTTTCGCACCATTTTTTTGAACCGATCAATCCTAATTCTTCACCTGAGAAAGTCATGAAAAGGAAGTTGTATTTTTCAGTAATGCCATTTAATGAAAAGTATCGGGCCAGCTCGATGACTCCGGCCACTCCGCTGGCATTGTCATCGGCTCCATTATGGATCTTCCCTTCAGGATTCGGGTCTAGACTGTTGTGATCGTAACCGTAGCCAAGATGATCATAATGCGCTCCGATAACGATGGTTTGTGCTGCGCCATTGTCAAGAAAACCGACAACATTCCGGCCTTTCTTTGCTGCTATTTCGGTGGTGGTGGTATCATGTATATTCGGATTGTATTTATACATGAAATCAAAATAAAATCCTTCAGTTCCTTTAGGTTTCAATTGAATCCCTTTGAATTGGTCGACGATATAAGCGGCTGCTTTTAATTCATCTTTTGTGCTGGTTCCCCGGCCTCCCAATGCGTCAGCTGATAGATACGAAATATGGTTCATCACCAAATCAGGTGAGATGCGTTGTGCAAAGCTAGTTGCAGTAACAAGACTAAGCGAAAGTAGAAGGATGGATTTTTTCATATTGAAGGAGGTGAGGGGTTAATCTTGCCAGTCGGCGATAAACAAATTGGTGTCTCTGGTGCCGCCATTATTTCTGTTCGATGAGAAAACCAGTTTTTTGCCATCAGGTGAAAACATCGGAAAGGCATTGAATTTACTTTCTGTGGTGATTTCTTCCAGACCGCTGCCATCCAGATTGACCATCCACAACTGAAAATTGTAACCACCTTTATCTGATTGGTGATTGCTTGAAAAGATGATTTTTTTTCCTGAAGGATGAAAGAAAGGCGCCCAGTTAGCTTTACCCAGATGAGTGATCTGTTTTACATCTGAGCCATCGATATTACAAGTATAGATTTCCATATTCACGGGAGCCACTAACCCCTGGGATAAATAATCCTTATATTCTTTTACTTCTTCATCGGTGCTTGGGCGAGATGCACGATACACAAGTTTCTTCCCGTCAGGAGAGAAAAAAGCACCTCCATCATAACCCAATGCATTCGTTACTTGTTTCTGATTCTTGCCATCGATATCCATAATCCATAATTCAAGATCACCGCTTCGCACACTGGTAAATACGATTTTATCCCCTTTAGGTGATACGGTAGCCTCAGCATCATACCCTTTGGAATTCGTCAGCTGTTTCTTGATGTTTCCCTTTCGGTCGGCTACAAAAATGTCAAAGTCTTCATAGATACTCCAAAGGTATTTGCCGGCAACATGCACTTCGGCCGGACAGGAAGTTGACCCTTTGAATGTCGATGCGTAAAGGATATCCTTGCCATTTGGCATGTAATAGCTGCAAGTTGTACGTCCTTCGCCATTACTGACACGGGGAGGCTTATAATTGCTGTCGGCTTCTGCTGCAGCGATATTCATGTCAAAAATCTGGTCGCATTGAAGCCCCCAGGCTTTGTAATTGCTTTGAAAAGAAAGCGATTTTCCATCCGGACTAAAATACGCTTCAGCGTTATCGCCACCATGGGTCAGTTGACGAAGATTTTTCAAATGTTTCTCTTGAGCTGACAAGGAGAATACGGTTGTTGCCAACATTAAAGTGGCTATGAGTATTTTTTTCATCGGCGCAAAAGTAAGCCCCGAAACGATTAATGTAAAAAAAAACTTGTGAACAACTAAAGGGGAATAGGATGTTAGCGATACCGAATGAAATGCTGCATTTTGAAGCTTGCATTGGAAGTCCTACCTTTATCCTATTGATAGAAGGTTAAAAAATAATTGAATATGACAGAACCCCGACATCCCCTTCCACCGTTTACAGAAGAAACGGCCAGGCAAAAAATACAGATGGCTGAAGATGCCTGGAACAGCAAAGACCCTGAACGGGTGGCCATGGCTTATACGCCGGAAAGCGAATGGAGGAACAGAAATCAGTTTATTCAGGGTCGAACGGCTATCATCAGCTTCCTGAAAGAGAAATGGGCGGCGGAAATCGATTATATACTCAAGAAGGAATATTGGGCACATACCAATCATCGGATTGCCGTCCGTTTTGAGTATGAATATCAAAATGCCGATGAGCAATGGTTCAGAGCCTATGGTAATGAGAATTGGGAATTTGATGAGAATGGCTACATGTCGAGGCGTTATGCAAGTATCAATGACCTGCCCATCAAGGAGAACGAAAGGAGATTGAGATAAGGACCTTTGTCGTGGTACCCGGCTCTATCTTATTGTGTAGGTTTGAGGTCACTGTTTTCAGTAATCGTGATATATTTTCTGGCGATGGTTTCCAGTTCAAGCAAACTGAAAGGTTTGGAAATATATTCATCAAAGGTGTTGCCGTATTTTTCCCTCTCATCATCAAAGGAATAGCCCGATTGCGCGATAACAGGTAATTCAGGTCGTTGTTCCTTGATGAGTTTGGCCGCTGAAAATCCGTCAAGAACTGGCATTTTGATATCCATAAAAACCAAATTAATTTCAGGGTTCGCGTTGCACATGTCTACCGCTTCTCTTCCGTTTTTTGCATGAAGGGTATTACATCCCCAACTGTTGAATAATTCTTCAAGTAAGAGGAAATTAATTTCTACATCCTCTGCTATGAGAATGGTGGCAGCACCTTTTGATGCCTCAGCATTTTGTTTCATAATTTTGGGTTCATGTACCGGCGAGTAAGGAATTGTGAAAAAGAAGGTTGATCCTTTCGTAAGTTCAGATTCTACCCAGATAGAGCCACCCAGCAATTCGACGAAGCCTTTTGAAATGGATAGCCCAAGTCCGGTACCGCCATATTGCTTGCTGATTGACAGGTCGGCTTGCCGGAATCGTTCAAATATTTTTTCCTGTTGTTCGGCAGCAATACCGACTCCGGTATCTTTTACATAGAATTCCAGAAGGTTGCTCTTGAGTGGATATCCGAATTCGATGGATCCATCATGTGTGAACTTCATCGCATTGGAAAGCAGGTTGCTCAGGATCTGGGTAATTTTGACAGGGTCAGAATAGATGTCAGATTGCTGATCAGAGAGGTTCTGCTTTGAGTACAAAGAAATATTCTGGTTAGTTGCCTGAACCTTGAATATGGTCAGCATGTCAACGATGAGGTTGTTGATATTCATGCTGCTGATATTCACTTTTTCTTGTTTTGTTTCAATGGCTGAAATGGTCAGAATATCACTCACAATCGATAATAATTGGTTCGAACTGTTGATGATGATTGCAGAAAAACTTTTTCGTTTTTCTGGAGATATGTCGGGCTTATCCAGCATCTGCAAGAATCCGCTGATGGCGTTGAGTGGAGTCCTGATTTCATGAGACATGTTCTGAAGAAACGCAGTTTTTAGTTGCTCGCTTTCTTCAGCTTTATCCTTCGCCTTAATCAGATCGAATTCCATCTGCTTTCGTTGCGTGATATTTCGTGAAAGTACTGTGGCCCCAATGATCTGTTTCTGTTCATCGATGATCGGATTATAAAAACTTTCAAAATAAGCAGGCTGCATCTCGCCGTAAGTCAACAGATGGGAAAAGGATTCGCCGTTCAAAGCTCGGTTTAAATTTTCTTGCATCATGTTTCGTTCGTGTGATAAACTGATGTATGAAAGAAAACTGGATCCGTACGTGACATCTGCATCATAGTTCATTCTCATAAATTCTGAAAAGATCTTATTGAAGTAAAGCAATCGGTAGTCTGGGGCAATCGAATACAGGATGGTGTCTTTCTGACTATCCAGACTGTCCATAAGTAAAATCTTAGACGTAAGGACTTCCTCAGCGAGTTTACGTTCGGTAATATCAATGAAACTCACAACGATTTCAATCAATTCGCCTGTCTCCCCGAATATCGGGAATCCGTTTACGAGAAACCAGGCTATATCTTCGGTGGCAGGACGATTGACACCTATCATCAGCATTTTGATTTCCTTTTGTGTCTGTATGATAAGATTGACTGGGTAATCCTCAATCGGCAGTTTTTCTTTATTTGCCTTTAAAAATCCCCATTCTGTTGAGATTGCCCGCCTTCCCATTAGCTGGTCTTCACTTAATCCAATCAGTTCTGAGGCTTTCGGATTGCTGCTAATAATGGAGGTGTCGGGGGCATGTACAATCACACCTGCGTCAAGGTTATGAAGGAGGTCATGATAGCGTTGGTTAGACTTATTAATTTCTACTTCATTTTTTTTACTATCGGTGATGTCAATCACACTGCCGCTGACCAGCATCCTATTTTTGAAAGGCAAGCGTACCAACGTCAATTTGCAGTATATATTATTTTTCTCTTTGTCGCAATGGATCCATTCAAAAGTGGGATTCTCTCCATTCAGGGCTTTGCTGACCATTTCGGCGGCTACATCAGAGGAACGTCTGCCATTCGCCTGATAAATCGGGGTGATGTCATCGATACTGCAATGCAGCAATTCTTCTTTGGTCATTTTGAAAAGTTGCATGGCACTATTGCTGACGTTCACAAAGCACTGTCTTTCTACATCCATCACCATCAATGCCTCAGGGGAATTCTCGACAAGTTTTCTGAATCGCTCTTCATTTTCGATCAATGCTTCTTCGGCTTTTTTTCGCGCGGTGATATTTTTGACAAAACTGATGGCACGGTTTTCATCAATCTTAACTGTATGGAGTGCGCACCATCTGATTTCTCCCGTAACATGAACGAATCGTACATCGGCTATAATGCTGCCACTAGTTGCAAGGTCTTTTTCCATTTGCTGTATTTTCTCCCGGTCTTCTTCCGGAGTCAGGTCTTTGATTGACATACAAAGCATTTCAGCTCTGGTATAACCGGTAATATGAGTGGCTGCATGATTAACTTCCAGAAAATGACCGTTCAAATCAGCCTCTATGACCCCATCAGGCGCATTTTCAACATAATTCCTGAATTTTAATTGGCTCTCAATTGCTTCATCCCTGGATTGCTGAAGTTCTTTATTCAGACGCTTGATCTGCTCATTCTCCTGTTCGATTTTC
>CAIQUX010000019.1 GCA_903875055.1 uncultured Bacteroidota bacterium | reverse complement strand
GTGGTACGTGTCTTCACGGACCACAATTTATTTAACTCTTTCGGTTCGTGAGGACACGAACCGAGGCTGCGGGACACGAACCGAGGCAGAGTTGAGGACACGAACCGATGCTTCCCCCCATAATTTTCCCCAGAAAAAAATTGTCCTTTTACGGATTTCTTTGCCGTGGTACGTGTCTTCACGGACCACAATTTATTTAACTCTTTCGGTTCGTGAGGACACGAACCGAGGCTGCGGGACACGAACCGAGGCAGAGTTGAGGACACGAACCGATGCTTCCCCCCCCCATAATTTTCCCCAGAAAAATTTGTCCTTTTACGGATTTCTACTATTTTTGATTTGCGTTTAACCATACCCGAAAACCAAACGGGAAAACGTGGAGCTCTTTACCTACTGAAATATCCCCCACATATTGAAGTTTACTGACGTTAAACAACCGTTTATCGCCGTCATACAACTGTTTAATGCCGCTATACAACCGTATAACGCCGCCATACAACTGTTTAACGGCGCCATACAACCGTTTATCGCCGCTATACAACTGTTTACTGCCGTTATACAACCGTTTAACGCCGTCATACTATTGTATATCGGCGCTATACAACTGTTTAATGTCATCAAATACGTCACTTTTTTTTATTTATTAACTTTAAAACGTACATTGACCATGAACAACAAAAAAGGGTATATCCCAAGCCAGGACGGAAACAAAAAGACCTGGGCCAGCAATCTAAAGGCTAAAATAGCCGCCAACGGAGCTTCAGTAGGCCTCTTGCCCGCCGACATTACCGCCATTCAGAACGCCTGTGCCGACATCGACACCCAGATTAATACTCTGGGTCAGGCTAAAGCCACATTAAAACAGACAGTTGCCACCAAGAAAAGTAAGGTGAAAGCTGCCGAAACCTTGTTGCGACAGTTTGCTAAACGTATTAAGGCCCATGCCGCCTATACCACTACCATAGGCAATGATCTGGGTATTATCGGTGAAGACATTACCATAGACGAAGACAACAGTAAACCGATACTGAAACTTACCAAGGTGCCAACAGGTTATCGCATCGAATTTAGTCTGTTGAGCCATTTTGATGGGGTGAATATTTACAAAAAGCTGTCTTCTGAAACGGAGTACAGTTTTTTGGCGCGCGATACCTCATCGCCTTATATCGACACCAAGAAGGTCGACAATGGTACCACCTATGTGGCTTATTATCTGATTGCCGATGATGAAGTAGGACAGCAAAGCGATGCCGTACTGATCAGTCTGTAAGCAGTATCTGCCAACATGCAATTTTCAAAGACCGGGTTTGCCAATAGGTAAATCCGGTTTTTTTTATGTCTTTTAATTTCTTTTGCCGTAATACCTGTCTTCACAGACCACCATTTCAATAAACTTTTAGGTTCTTGAAGTCACGGACCGAGGCTGAGAAATCACCAATTCGGACTCATTCAGCGATCATTTTCAGTCATTCTTCTTCACTTCAACCAATAGTCGGCTCAATCATTTGGTTCTTTAATCTTCTGTAGTACATTCGCCTTAGAAAAAGGCACTTTATGTCACCCTTAATGATTGAATGGAATATTACATGACGAAAAATGAATTGCTCAGCGAATTAGACCGTATTGAACGTTTTGCCAATCAATCCCGATTTCAACGCCTTCTCACCGCTCCACGAAAGTATATCTACGGCTTGTTGTATAAGAAGCTGTTTTATAGTCTGCATTCCAAAGGCAAACAAATTGACACCCTTACTTTTTTTGGAAGGCCGCTTAAGATACTCCTGCCCGGTGCCATGGATATCTACCTGTGTGGTGGTAAAACCCATGCATCCGAAATACGCCTGGCGCGTTTTCTGGTGCATCATCTGTATGACGATGATACCTTTCTCGATATCGGAGCCCATCTCGGTTACTTCGCCTTGCTGGCGTCTGAGATTGTGACGAAGGGCCAGGTGGTTGCCGTCGAAGCATCCCCCAAGACCTATTCGTTGCTGGCAGAGAACATATCGCCCGCGGTCAATATCAAGGCCATGAACCTTGCCATGTCGGATGATAACGGACCTATCGATTTTCTGGAATTTCCTGTCATCTATTCCGAATTCAACACACAGGAGAAGGAACAGTACAAGCATGAAGACTGGTTCAAGAAAGTGACACCGCAAACGGTGAACACAGAGGCCATGAAAGGAAGTGATTTTATATCGAAACACGACCTTAACCCGGCCATGATCAAGATCGATGTGGAAGGCGCCGAAGAGAAAGTGATACTCGGCTTGCTTGACTTCCTTAATTCAACGGTGGCCTATGTGATCATGGAGTTTGCCAATCGCAACCGGGGCAATGCCAATCATGTAAAAGCAGAGCAGCATTTGTGCTCGGCAGGCTATAGTCCGCATGTCATCAATAACGATGGCGAGCTCGAAACCATAGAAGGCAGCACCGATGATTATATCGCCGCCAGCGGAATGGAATCGGATAATATTGTCTATCTGAAGATGTGATCCGTTCAATTAGCATTAGATTTTAATACGGTCAGTCCTTACATTTGAAATTCTAAAATTGTTTCCCATATGAGATTAATGATTTGTTCAGTCTTGTTGATGATGGCTTTCGCGTCATGCAAAACCAAGGTGCAGGATAAAGAGGCGGTGCTGAATACCGAGATGCATACCTTCTCGAACTATGAGCAGGTCACCTGTAAGCATCTCGATTGGAAAGCCATCGTCGATTTTGATCATAAGCGTATCAGAGGGCAGGCTACCTGGTCGTTTGAAAATAAATCCAAGGCACAGCATATCCATTTTGATACCTACGCCTTAGGTATCAAACAAGTCAAGGTGAATGGCAAGGTGGTAACCTACAATTTGGGAAAATTTGATCCTGTCTATGGCAGCGGTTTATCGATTCCTATCGGCGAAAATGATAGTATCGTTTCTATTGAATATCAAACGGGCCCGACCGCTATAGCCTTGCAATGGCTCACACCCGAGCAGACAGCCGGTAAGGTTTTGCCTTATCTGTTCACCCAATGCGAGAGCATTTTTGCGCGCTCCTTATTGCCTTGTCAGGATGTGCCTGCCATCCGTATCACGTACAATGCCGACTTACAGGTGCCTAAAGGCATGATGGCGGTGATGAGTGCCAAAAACCCGACTGAACGTAACCCTCAGGGCTTGTATCATTTTGAAATGGAAGTGCCTATTCCTTCTTATCTGATTGCCTTGGCCGTAGGCGATATTTCGTATAAAGCTATCGACGAACGCAGTGGTGTATATACTGAGCCTTGTATGTTAGATAAGGCGGCCTGGGAACTGAGCGATATCCCTGCCATGATGAAAGCAGCGGAGGCCTTGGGCGGTCCGTATAAATGGGGCAAGTATGATGTGCTGATAGCGCCACCTTCCTTCCCGATCGGTGGTATGGAAAATCCGAGACTCACCTTTGCGACACCCACGATCATAGCCGGCGATAAAAGTCTGGTATCCCTCATCGCGCACGAAATGGCGCATAGCTGGAGCGGTAATCTGGTTACCAATGCCACCTGGAATGATATCTGGCTGAATGAAGGCTATACCACCTATTTCGAGCGACGTATCATGGAGAGTATCAGCGGTACATCGTATAATGATATGTTGTGGGAGCTAGGGTATCAGGATATGGAAAGCGATTTCAAGGATTTCGGTATGAAGAGTCCTGATACGCGTTTGCGTGTCGAATTAAAAGGTCGTAATCCGGGTGAAGGCTTCACGAATATCCCGTATGAAAAGGGAGCGGTGTTCTTGCGTATGCTGGAAGAAAACACAGGCCGTGAGAAGTTTGATAAATACCTGAATGATTATTTCCAATCGAATGCGTTCACACCCATGACCACCAAGAAATGTCTGGAGTATATGGATGAGCATTTGTTCAATCATGATGAAGCCTTGCGTAAAAAACTGAAAGTCGATGAGTGGGTGTATGAACCGGGTCTGCCTGATAATTGTCCGCATACAAATCCTGCCCGTTTTGTGGCGGTTGACAGTGCGCGTATGGCCTTTGAAAAAGGTGGTATGGCGAAGGCGATTCAAACGACGGCATGGTCTACGCATGAATGGTTGCAATTTCTCCGCAAAATATCACATCCTCTACCAGCAGATAAAATGAAGGACCTTGATAATGCCTTCAAACTTACAGGAACGGGCAACAGCGAAATCGCCGACGAATGGTATAAGCTTTGCATTGCATCGGGTTATGAAACGGCGTATCCTGCCATGGAGAAATTCCTGGCTTCAGTAGGCCGACAAAAATTTCTTGAGCCGTTGTATGGTGAAATGATGAAATCGGAGAAAGGAAAAGGGATGGCTAAAACGATCTTCAGTAATTCAAGAAGCAATTACCATCCGATTACAGCATTGAAGATCGAGAAGATTTTAAAAGGGAAATAAGTCCTATTTCTTTTGTCGGGATAAGGTAAACAACATGGCGGTCTCGACCACGGTGTAGATCAGGTAGACAAACATAAGCAGATACAGATCAGGTTTGTGCAATTTCTTTTGCATCAGAAAGAGGAGTATGCCGACTGCCACGATACACAGGAAGAATTTCAGAAAGGTGCCGCCCATTACGCCACGAACGAATTTATTCGGGTTCTCGCTATTGACTGATCGGGCCGAAATGAAATAGGAGAGGAAACTGATACCGGCGACAACGGCAGTTCCGGAAAGGATGATGTTACGGGTAAAATAACCCTCAGGTGCTGACAAGAGAAATTCGACCGACAATAAGACAATCGCCGTAAGGGCAAAAATCAGATAGGATTTAGTATTCATTTGGAGGTGTCTTTATATATTTTCCAGAAGGTGACAAAAAGAATCAGGATGGGTAGGGTAATGGTGAATATAGGGAATGAAAGTTTCAGCAGATGATCGGCTTTATATCCTATAAAAATAGTCACGGCCAGCGTGACTAAAAATTGGGTTGCCATTCCGGCATATTTGAGCAGATCGTTATTTTGCATTCAGATCGACCGTGTTGGTGGCTAGCGGTTTTGGTGCTGCTGCAGGGGCGACTGAGGGAATACCCATCGTGCAGTTACCATTGAATTTCACGCCGTTTTCAATCACTAGTTTCCCGGTATTGATATCGCCATCGATCGTGGCATTTCCTTTCAGAAAGAGGATATCGGCCACTTTCAATTTTCCGCCGACATTGCCTGCAATTTCTGCACTTTGACAGATGATATCGCCGTCCACTTTTCCGGTTCCGGATATGATTACTTTAC
>CAIQUX010000018.1 GCA_903875055.1 uncultured Bacteroidota bacterium | reverse complement strand
GCTATTCATTAGGGATGGTATACGATTACCGACAATCAGTGAAATGTAGGATACGATATTCTCCCTACTTGAGTAAGCGCTCCAGTACTTTATTCTTGTGAGCAGACGACACCGGTACACTGGCATTATTGCTTAAATAAAGCGTGACAGCCCGGCTTCGATCGAGTCGCGAAATTTCCCTGGTATTGACGATATGGGAATGATGTACCCGCATAAAAAGTGCGGAAGGAAGTTTGCTCTCAATTTCTTTCAACAACTTGGAGCACATGAATTTCTCACCCTTGGTGGTCTTGATAATCGTATAGCTTCCACTCGATTGTATATGCAGGATCTCGTCCATCAGCACGAAATAGATAAGATCCTTACATGGCACTGCAAGCTTGACCATATTAGTGCGATCGGCTTCTATGGCCTTATTTCTTTTATCATACACATCATTGCATTTGTCGATGGCCAACACAAATTCTTTGATTGAAAGCGGCTTAGTCAGAAAATCGATGACCATGCCTTTTAAGGCCCTGAGGGCATATTTTTCATGGGCACTGACGACGATGACCATCAAGTCGGGCTGATTGATTGCTTCGAGGATGTCGAACCCTTTTTCGTCATGCAATTCAATATCGAGAAAGAGCAGATCAGGTTTTTCTTTCAGCATCACCGTGATGCCTTCCTGCACGTTTTCTGCTATACCGACCACTTCGACATGATCGGTGAATTTCTCACAATAGTTGGCAATCAGTTCGGAGTTCAATTCATCATCATCGATAATAACGGCTCGCATAGGTAGGAGGTTTAAGCAACTAAAATATAAAAGAGATCTGAAAAAAGGAAGGGTCAGGCGAAAATTATTTTGGGGATGTATGCCTGGCGGCTTTTCTTCTTCCCAATGCTTTCAGACATCTTAGTATCGGAGGCCGTCAGGGAATGTAAAAATTGAATAACCCACGCTGTTCGGTATGTTCGCTTTGGGGCATGCCGAAGGACAGAAAAAAGTGGTTCTCCGAACCTAACAGAGATGAAAAAAGAATTGTTGGTGATAACCCACGCTGTTCGGTATCTTCGCTTTGCGGCATGCCGAAGGACAGATAAAAATGATTCTCCGAACCAACAGTCATGTGAAAAAGAATTGTTGTTGAAGAACACCAACAATGGCGCAAACCAAACAGAGATGAAAAAAGAATTGTTGGTGATAACAACAACAATGGCGCAAAAACGCCATACCTTAGAATGGATTTCAGAGAAGCAATAAAGAAAATATCACAAGCAGGTAAACCAAAAGAATAATAAACAGATGAAAAAAATTATGTCAAACAACACAATGGAATTAACAGACTATCACAAGCAGCTGAACGAGGCAGGAATGAAAGCGGTAAAATCAATGAGGAAGCAACAATTCTCGCATCAGCAATTTCTAAATCAGGTAGAGCAATTGAAGGAGCAAAGACGCAAAATAGAGCAAGAAGAAATTAATGGGGAAATAAATATGGGTTAAAAAAGTATATCATTACCAAAAAACATTTCAACGCTCCACGCTGTTCGGTATGTTCGCTTTGGGGCATGCCGAAGGACAGATAAAAATGGTTCCCCGAACCAACAGTCATGTGAAAAAGAATTGTTGTTGAATAACACCAACAATGGCGCAAAAGAATATTACTTCCATTCCTGCAGGTCAGACAAATGATCAAAAAAGTCGCGTAAGTACTTTTCAAATTTAGCCCTTATTTTTCCGTGATAATTCTCCACTTCGCCGTATGCAAGAATTTTCTTAGTGGATCTTTCATAGATATTCACTTTGAGTAAATAGTAATCGATACCGACATCCTTAATCTGATTAATAGAATAGTTCAGGATGTAATAACTCTTGACATTAGCTTCAAGCTTAGCGTAGTTGATCTTGGTTCTTTCCTTTTTCGATTCCTTTAACTCAGTCTGCCTTCTAATTTCATCCTGCCTGCTTATGAAATATTCACTGCTATCTATTATTGTAGGATCTTCATTCCGATAGTTAAAGTTATTCCTGATTACAGTAAATCCATGTTCTTTTAGATAGCCTTCAATGATTTCAATCTGATCTGGTATTTCATCGAGATACACTGCATTTTCGCATAGCACGGAGATTGACTGTTTTAAGTCAATTGGGACACTCGACTTTACCCGCATAGATTTATAAAAGTCGGTTGGAGAATCTTGACAGTATGCAATGTTAATCCCAATGCAAAGAAATAAGTGAACAAAAAGAATAGTTTTCATGTGACGGAAGTTGTGTTCAAATTTACGCTTTACGCTTCTTGTTTCCTAACGTAAAGAAAATAAGTTATAAAAAACGTTGAATCTCCGTTCTGCGAATCGTCTTTCGCTTTACAGTTGTATATGTATCGCTTGTAGCGATAAACGAATCGACATTGAATACTATATATACAATGAAATGCTTCAAGTTGTTGAAAGCAACTGTATAAAGCTTCAAAGAACCGATTTGCGAAAAGATACAAAGAATCATTTTTATTTATGGTCCGACATGCTTCTGAGCCGAACAGCTCCAACAGCTGCCAATTAATTTTATTAAGGACAATACACTCATTTATTACTAAATACTATGTAATTAAAAAACATTAGAGTACATTTATTGAACCAATTAAAAAAAGTATCGAAAGGCGCTTCAAACCCGAAGCTGATTTATTGAATAGTCCTTATGAATTTGTGTTCTGTCACTGAGAGGAAAAGAAAGTAGAAGCTGGTCTGCAGCAGAAAATGACAACACCCGAGACTACAGTCATCATTTATTTTAACAATCTATAACTCGTCCTTTTAAATCTTCAAACATGAAAAACTATTTACTCTCTTTCGCATTGTTTCTTTCAGTAAACTATGCACAATCTGCCATTCTCCGTTGTAACGTATCCCCAATGCCAACCCCATCTTGGCATCAACTGAACGATAGTTGACCTTTGCCTGATGGAGACTTCAACAATGAGCAAGGCTGAACAAATGCGTCATCATATTACCCAATGCGCTTTAAGTGACCAGACCGTTGCATCGTATTGCGCAGAACATGGACTTAGTATTGCTACATATTATTACTGGCATCAGAAACTAAAAGCGGTTAAGCAGCCGGGAAGTTTTGTTGAATTGCATCCCGGCCCTTCAGGTAATCGCGTAGAAGTGGTATTGCCCAATGGAATACAGATTTATTTTGATCAACTGGTTCCTGTTTCTTATTTGAAAGAGATTGTATGCTTTATTTAGGCGCACAGGTTCGTTACTTTTATTTCAGCCAGGCGGTTGATATGCGCAAAGGATATTATGGCATGAGTGGGATTGTTCGCAATGAGATGAAGCGTGATGTATTAGGTGGTGATGTGTTTGTCTTTGTGAACAAACGGTATAATAAAATCAAACTGTTGCAATGGGATAAAGATGGATTTGCCTTGTATGAAAAACATTTGGAGAAAGGTACATTTGAACGACCTGACAATGTGAATGAATCGAATGATATTTTACTCACACACATTCAATTACAACATATTTTACAAGGCGTTATTTTACAAAGTGTCAGACAAAAAAAAAGATATGAACGTATGTCATAAATCCTGCCAATGTTTCGTTTCAGCGAATAATGGAACAGGAATTGATGGTCTGTAAACATCCGTACTACAGAAACAAATATTGATTATAAAAGCTTGTATGAGCAATTGCAAATTGTCAATGCATCGCAAGAAAAAGTAATTGAAGTTCATCAACAACAAATTTCTTTACTTCAATTACAACTAGCCGAATTACAAAAATTTATCTTTAGCGGTAAGCAAGAAAAGTTTAGCTCCGATCCGAATGCTCATGCTTTACAAGCTGCGCTGTTTGACAATGATAAGATAGGCGAAGTGGTTGTTGAATCGATCAAACAAGTCGAAGGCTATGAGAAAAAGAAAACGTTTGTTCGCGTTTCTCATCCCGGTCGTAAACCCTTGCCTGATCATCTGCGTAAAGAAAGCATTCGTTTAGAACCCACAGAAGATGTCAGCGGATTAAAACCGGTTGGAGAAGAAGTAACAGAAGTATTAGAATATCAGCCGGGCGAACTTTTTATCAAGGAATATATCCGACCGGAATATATCAAGCCGAATGAAGATGGAACACAAGCTAAACGAGTGATTGCCCAGTTACCTTGCATGCCTATTGACAAAGCCATTGTAGGTCCATCGCTACTGGCACATTTAATGGTAAGTAAGTTTGTTGACCACTTGCCAGTCTACCGCCAGTTACAAATATTTACCCGTCAAAAAGTAGACATCAATCATACCACAGCCATCAATTGGATTAAACAAGGCTGTGATCTGATCATCCCGCTCTATGAAGCCCTTGTCAGACAAGTGCTCAAGGCCAACTATCTGAGTGTAGATGAAACCACATTAAAAGTGATTGATCAAAAAGTAAAAGGAAGAACCCATCAGGGTTATTATTGGGTGTATTATGATACAAGCAACAAACTGGCCTTATTCCAATATCAAAAGGGACGTGCAGGAGAGTATCCAAAAGAAACATTGAAAGATTATCAGGGTTATCTTCAAACAGATGGCTATGCTGCCTATGATCAATTTGATGCCGTGGAAGCAATCACTACGCTCAACTGTTGGGCACACGCAAGGCGAAAGTTTTATGATGCACAGGATCATGATAAGGAAAGGGCAACGGCGGTACTGACAGAAATACAACGGCTGTATAAAATTGAATCTCATTGCCAGGAAAAACAATACACGCCGGAACAAATTAAACAATATCGACAAGAATGCTCCATACCAATATTAGCATCCATACACACCTTACTAAAAGAACAGTTGAGTGAAGCATTGCCACAAAGTCCGCTTGGCAAAGCCCTGCAATATACCTTGAGTCGATGGGATAAACTATGTGTCTATACACAGCATGGTGAACTTCGTATTGATAACAACTTAATCGAAAACAGTATCCGGCCAGTCGCATTAGGTCGAAAGAATTATTTGTTTGCCGGTAGTCATGAAGCAGCTCAACGGGGAGCAATGCTCTACAGTCTTTTCGCCACTTGCCGACTACATCATATCAATCCGACAGAATGGTTGGTGGATGTGCTCAGCAAAATCAAAAATTATAAAATTAATCAGATAGAAGAACTGCTCCCGCAAAATTATAAGAAGTAGACGGCTTTATGAAGAAGGGGTTAGCATCGGGTATACGTTGTTTTGTGCAAAAAAAGGCCCTGAGATTGTATTTAATTTACAACGCTTGAAACGTATTGTTATATCTGACGTATCACACTCAACTATATGCTCTTTGGCAGCCGACAAATTAAAATAATAATACCTTCAGCGTATTACTTATACAAAGCCAATGCTTTAGCCATATTATCACGTACTTTATCGACTGCAGATTGTGGTGCCAATACTTTTACATGAGCCCCATAGCTATATATCAAGGAATAAAGCTCAGGACAATCATACACTTCTATTGTTACGTGTAGTGTGTCGTTTGAATCACTCAGTAGATGCTTTTGAGAATGATGCAAGGGATTATTGATAATGGAATTAAACACATTTTTATCTGAAAATACTAGTTTTACCATAATAGGATCTTGCTCATGCTCGTGCCAAATGCCTAATGAATAGTTGAAATAATCTGCTGCATTAAAATGATTATCCAGCACGTAAGCCTTAGTGCTACATTCAATACTGTTGATATTAGCGAGTGAAAAAACATTTGTTTTTTGAATTCGCGAAGAAGTATGGTCGTAGGCAATCATATACCAGCGATTATTATATAGTTTCACTACATATGGACATAATTGTTTTTTGGTGGACACTTTCTTTGTATTGGTATATTGAACTTCAAGGCAATCTTTTTTTAAAATCGCCTCCAATATTTCAGGTAACCACTTCTTGCCATTCACCTGTGTATTATTACTTAGTTGAACAATATTTTTAGGAAAATTATCGATCTCTGTCGTTATACTATGGTCAATCAATCTTTTTACAACCCCATGAAATTGCTGATGAAGAGAAGTTCCTCTGAACACATCAAACAAACTAGTCGCATAAAGTAACAAGTTCTTATCGGCTTCATCTATATGTTCAAAAAGTTTAAAACCAGGTATCGAGTACGAATACCCATAGTTTCTTTCATTAAGTAAAAACACTTTAATATTATTTTTCATTGCATAGTCCTGCAATTTTGACCTCAACGCCTTTATATCTTTATTGAAATTATCTTTACCAATACTAGCTTTTAGCTTTGTATTTATCTTTCTCAAGAAATTATCAGGCAGTATTGGCG
>CAIQUX010000017.1 GCA_903875055.1 uncultured Bacteroidota bacterium | reverse complement strand
GCAGAGGACTTCCTGAAATACCTCATCAATTATGCCCTCACGCATTGCATGGATGATTTGGAATTCCTCGAGAAGATGTACGAAAACGAGTTGCTCTCCCGCCTCCGTTTTGTGGTGGAAGAAAGTTTCGAGCGACTGACTTATACCCAAGCTGTCGAAATATTAAAGGAGAGCGATCATCCCTTTGAATTTCCGGTGGATTGGGGTGCCGATTTGCAGTCAGAACATGAGCGATATTTAGTCGAGAAACACTTCAAACGCCCCGTCATTCTCACCCATTATCCCAAGCAAATAAAAGCCTTCTACATGAAACTCGCTGAAGATGGAAAGACCGTAAAAGCGATGGATGTTCTCTTCCCCGGCATTGGCGAAATCATTGGCGGTTCGCAGCGCGAGGAAGACCACGATAAATTATTAATGCGCATCCGTGAAATGGGCATCCATGAAAAAGACGTTTGGTGGTATCTCGAAACCCGCAAATACGGCACCTGCCCACATGCCGGCTTCGGCTTAGGCTTCGAGCGACTGATTTTATTCGTCACCGGAATGGGAAATATCCGCGACGTGATTCCATTCCCAAGGACACCGAAGAACGCGGAATTTTAAATCTATCACTCAACTTTTTAATATCTTTGCAATCTTAATAATAACAAATAAATGGAAGAAATATTAATTCAAACACAATCTATCAATCTCTCCGATGATCAATTTTTTCAGCTATGTGTTGAGAATAAGTATATCCGATTTGAAAGAGATAAAGATAAAAATATTATCATTATGGCACCTACAGGATACGAAGTTGAAGAGTTTGAAACATCAATTCTAACCGAATTGAAAAATTGGAATAAAAAAGAACGCTTAGGTTATGTAACGGGTTCTAATGCTGGATTTTATCTTCCCGATTCCTCCATGCGTGCCCCTGATGTTTCATGGATTAAAAAGGAGCGCATAAATGAATTATCTGCAAAAGAAAAAAAGCAATTCCCATATCTCTGTCCCGATTTTGTGGTAGAGGTTATTTCAGAATCAGATACTCTAAAAAAACAACAGATTAAAATGGATGAATGGGTGATGAACGGAATCCGGTTGGGATGGTTGGTTGATTATAAAAACCGGACTACTTATATCTATCAACCAAATGCTGAAATCGTCAAAAAAACATTCGACGAAATTCTTAGCGGTGATGACGTTTTGCCAGGCTTTGAGTTAAAGCTGTCGGACATCATTGCCGATTAGGTTATCATATATATATATATCTTTGCACCCGAATTAAATAAATAAAGACTAAAAAAAATAAATAAAAAAATGAGCTTGCACCCAAAATACGAAGTAGTGGTTCACGAACCAAGAGATGTAACTGGCAAAATTGCTAAAGCCAACTCCATAAAAGCAGCAATAGGTACCAGCACCTGGATTGGCACTCCCAGTCCTCCGATTGTGGATTTTGCGAGTCATATTAAAGATGCTACCGATTATGAGGCAGCAACCAAAACCAACCCGCCTACCAAAACCACTGCGCAGCGTGATGGAAAAGTAGACATCATGGATGACGACATTGAATCTTATCGTTTAAAGGCGCAAGCATTGGTTAATGATCCTGCAAACGCTGACCATGCCGAGGAAATCGTTGATAGTTTTGATATGGAGTTGAAAACACATACCTCCGCCGGTCCTCGTCAGGATGAATTGCTGGATGGACCGTTTCCAAACTCTTGTTTGTATCGCATGAAAGGAACCGGTCCTCATCAAATTCAAATGAGCATGGATGCTGTCGGAAGCACCCCTTTGCCTGTTGATCCTTCGAAAGCT
>CAIQUX010000016.1 GCA_903875055.1 uncultured Bacteroidota bacterium | reverse complement strand
TGCACACAACACAATCTCAAAGATGTAACCGTCACCTTTCCCTTGAATATGTTATGCGTGATAACCGGTGTGAGCGGTTCGGGTAAGACCAGTCTCATTAAACATATCTTGTATCCGGCATTGAAAAATGCGAAGGACGATTTCAGTGTGAAGCCAGGCGAGTTTGCCGAACTCAAAGGCGACTTACAAGCGGTAAGTTCGGTGGAGATGGTCGATCAGAATCCGATTGGCAAATCATCACGTTCCAATCCCATCACATACATCAAGGCTTATGATGACATACGCGGTTTGTATGCCGCACAACATCTGGCCAAAGTGAGAGGTTATACACCCGGTTACTTTTCGTTCAATGTCGACGGTGGTCGTTGCGATACGTGTAAAGGTGAAGGTGAAACGGTGGTGGAAATGCAGTTCCTCGCCGATGTACATCTTACTTGTGAAAGCTGCAAAGGCAAGCGTTTCAAACAGGAAGTGGTGGAAGTGCAATACAAAGGCAAAAGCATCACCGATGTATTGGATATGAGTGTGGATGAAGCGCTTGAATTTTTCCAAAGTGAAAAGAAGATAGCCGAAAAGATAAAATGTCTGCATGATGTAGGTCTTGGTTATATCAAACTCGGTCAGTCGAGTGATACTCTCAGTGGTGGTGAAGCACAACGGGTAAAACTGGCCTCTTTCCTCGACAAGAGTTTCGCCAATAAAAAGATACTCTTCATATTTGATGAGCCTACCACCGGTTTACATTTTCATGATATCCATAAGCTCTTGCAATCGTTTCAGGCCTTGATTGAAAACGGACATTCCATCATCGTCATCGAACACAACCCTGATATCATCCGCAATGCCGATTGGGCCATCGATCTCGGACCCGAAGGCGGTGATGGTGGTGGCTATCTCTTATATGAAGGCCCTGTCGAAGGGTTAAAGAAAGAGAAGAAGGGGTATACGGGGAAGTATATTGGTTGAGAAACATAGAGCCACAAATAATTTCGTTTATCTTTATTGCAAAAAATATCCACCAAGATTATTTCATGTTGGATAGAGTAGAAAAATAAATCAGACGTGCGTTAATACATACAATAACTCAAATACTAAGTCAAATGAAAAAGAAAAAAAGGGTAAGTGCTATGAATAAAATAAAACTGTTTCTGCCATTATTTACAGTGTTTCTGCTAATAAGTAATTCAGTATGTTGTCAATTCAAGGAACAAAGGAATAAGGGAAATATTGGTAAATTCCATGCTGTTAATCCATGTGATTCAATGACTAAAATTGTATTATGTAAAACTGCGATATCTGCAAGTGCAATGTGCACAACAATAAAAAATGCTTTATTATCATATGTTGTCAATTCTGAAGAGGCTTTCTCCGTCCAAAAGTTGAATGATAGCACTTTGGTTGCGTCAGGCATTTTCAAAATTCGCAAAAGGCCTTTTATGGTGAATCGTATCTATGGTAGCTATACTATTCGATCAAACTCTGACGGTTTTATTTCGTATAAATTATTCATTCAATGTAAGGGAAGCGCTTTTCGATACGAATATGCAAATCTTAATCACTATGGATGTTCCAGAACATATAAGACTAATTTATGTGATTCGGTTAGTTATAGCAAGGATTTGAAAACAAATTTAATTGCAAAAGGATTGAAAATTCAATTTCTTGAACGAACAGTAGATCAGGTTCAGTTGATTAAAAAAAGTCTTGAATTGAGCGAATGGTAGCAAAAACTATACAAGTTCTATAGTTATTGTTGTCTAGCGTGCCGATAGCAAAGGAGTTTTGCTAAAAATCTTCTATTTCGGTTAGCGAGACACCAACCGATAGGTAAACGCTTCACGTTTGATCTGTCAGACAATGTTAAAGGAATTTACGTTGTTGAGATTTTTGAAGCCGGTAAACGTATGAGAATGAAAGTGCTTAAAGAGTGATAAACAGTTTTTGTATTCCACGTTTTTTCTCTATATCTGTTTTGGTTGTTGAGACACCAACCGATAGGTAATAATATCCTGTGAGCTGCTGCAACGTACCTTTTGGTTCCTGCTTTTTCCCTTTTCCCTGCTGCAGTTGTCCTGCGACCTCCTGCAAGTTACCTTTTGCTTGCTGCTTTTTCCCTTTTCCCTACTGCAAATGTCCTGCGACCTCCTGCAAGTTACCTTTTGCTTGCTGCTTTTTCCCTTTTCCCTGCTGCAAATGTCCTGCGAGCTCCTGCAAGTTACCTTTTGGCTCCTGCTTTTTACCTTTTCCCTGCTGCAGTTGTCCTGCGAGCTCCTGCATTTTACCTAATAACTGCTAACTTTTACCTTATGCGGGAGCATAAAGCAGATTGTAAAAATTGATGAATATTTCATCGAGTGCTTTTGAAGATCCTATTCATTTGGTCTGAAAGAATTCTTCATATTCGATGTACGTTTCATGATTATAGACTAAACACGTCAAGCAAGTGAGGTCTCTCACATCTGATCAAGCTGCTCAACGGCTGTCAGTATCATAATTAATGTACAAAACCAAGATATTATTTTTCATTTGTAAATAATATC
>CAIQUX010000015.1 GCA_903875055.1 uncultured Bacteroidota bacterium | reverse complement strand
CGATTGATTGGAAACGATCTATAATTTCCTTTTCATGATGATAGGAATAATAAAAGGGTGAAAAACAAATGACAGGTGTTACGCCATTATCCTTACAAAGTTGAAGACTTTCTTCCAATAATGTAAACGCATTGCTGTCTATCCCTTCTTTGAAAGTTGGTATCTTAAAAAGTGGTTGATGGTAATTGGCCGTATCGATCTTGCCTGAAAGTGGCTCATATCCTTTGATCTGCTGATGCCCGATATGCGTATAGCTATTTTGAATTGTTGAACCAATAAGCGAGTTATAGGCATACATCTTTATCAATTTGCTTTTCCATACTTCTGCCTGACTGATCGCACCGATATCATCATACAAACCACGATGCCTGTTTGCAAAGGGTAGTAGGACACTGGTTTGAACTTCCAGATATTTGGACGCATTTTGGTTGCCATTCAGATAGGCATAGGGTATGACATCGAAAACGATGAACTTAGGCTTGTGCCGTTTCAACATTTCTTTAATGGTCGCTTTGGTATACTGAATACCCATATTGTCCCTGCCACCGTTAAATACGCTCATTCCTGTATGGTGTTCGAGGCTGTCAGAAATATAATGATGCGAGGCTCTTGAAGACCCTACGATGATGATATCGGCTTTCGTTGAATCAAGTACCTGAATCGTGATATAATCATCACCATGATGTTGTTGATAGAAAATATATTCCTGCAACGTACCGATGAGCCTGTCGGCAATGACAGTGATGAGAAGCAACAGGATTATATTTTTAAAGAGTTTCATCATGCCGCTAGAATTGGAAATAAATAAACTGCCCGCCATTGAATACACCGATACTCAGCAAGGTAAGAATGAGAAAAAGGTAAGCCGACCATCGAAGCACCTTGCGTTCACTGTAAAGCCAGGCATATCGGTTATTGAGCTTCTCGGCATTATACTCTGCCGCAAACAGGAAGAGGATCAGGAGAAAACTATAAACCAGATAAGATGCATTTCCGATATATAAAGGACCGGGTTTGAAGGTGTATATATTTTTTAATATCTGCTTGGCGGTTTGAAAATTCGAGGCCCGGAAGAAGACCCAGGCTATAGCCACCAGCACAAAATTCAACATCCATCGGATAGAACGAGGTAGTTTTACTGAAGGCAATAATCGATCGAACATGATTTCAAACATCAGATAAAATCCATGCAAAGCCCCCCAGATGATGAATGTCCAGTTGGCGCCATGCCATAAGCCACTGACCAGAAACACAAAAAACAGATTGAACATATTCCGGTAAACACTCACACGATTACCACCGAGAGGTATATAGAGATAATCCCTGAACCAGGTCGATAGGGAAATATGCCAACGCGTCCAGAATTCACGGATCGAGGTCGACATATAAGGTCTGCGGAAATTAGTCATCAGATCGATACCTAAGACTTTAGCGCAACCGATGGCGATACTTGAATACCCCGAAAAATCGCAATAGATCTGAAAGGTAAAAAAGAGGGTAGCCACAAGACTGCTGATGGCAGAATGATGTTCAGGGGAATTGTACACGATATCGACATAGATCGACAAGCGGTCGGCTATAACCACTTTCACAAACATACCCCAGAGAATAAACTTCAGACCTGATACGATATGATCATAATTAAAGACCACTTTTTCTTTCAACTGATGCAGGATATTCTGCGGCCGCTCGATGGGACCGGCTACCAGTTGAGGATAATACATCACATACAAGGCGTAGATGCCAAAATGCTTTTCTGCCTGCTGCTTTCCACGATAAACTTCGATCGTATAGCTCATCGCCTGAAAAGTATGGAACGACAAACCAATTGGCAATAAGATCCGGAGCATGGGAATTTCATTCTTGATATGAAAGACACCCAACAGCTCCGTGAGATTATCATTGATGAAATTATAGTATTTAAACACAGCCAATACACCGACATTGGCGATGATGCTGGCGATTAGAAATATTTTTTTGCGCTTAGGGTTGGTGGTGCTTTCAAGAAACAGCCCTGCAAAATAATCGACGACGATGGTACCGGCTAGAATCAGGATATAAATAGGCTTGAACACCATGTAGAAATAACAGCTGATGGCAAGCAGAAAAGCCCATCTGTAACGATGCGGTAAGGCATAGTACAAGATGGTGGTCACGATGAAGAAAAGAATAAAATGGACCGAATTGAAAATCATTTACAGGATGGCGTGCAGTTGTGGAGCCTCAAATATAACAGAACAATCATGAACATGAAAATCAAAGTGCTGATTGTTTTGCCTTTGTGATGCTTATGACACCGCCTTCATGTTTGTTTAGATTGCAATCACTTATCGTATCAATGTGATGTCTCCTTTTTTGAAAACCTTGCCGCAACGGGTTTCCGCCTTCATGAAATAGTAATAGACATCAAGTAGGGCCGGTTGATTATTGAATGTACCGTCCCAGCATTTATCAGGACTGTCGGCTTCAAATACACGTTGACCCCAGCGGTTATAGATGGCGAAATAATACGAAGAGAAGTGAGCCGTGTTCAAAACTCTCAGACAATCATTCATACCATCGCCATTCGGAGAAAAGGCATTTGGGATATAAATGGCAGTCTCATCATTATTATAGACATCCACGGTAATTGAATCGGTGATGACACAAGAACCCACAGTACCTGTCACCACAAAGGTGGTGGTTTGTGTAAGGGTTGCATTGGTGATGCCCGAGTTTGGCGATGAGAGGAAAGTGGCCGGCGACCATACATACGAAGTACTGGTCCCCGAAGCACTTAACTGGATCGTTTGAATATTACATTCCACATCACCACTTTTCGAAACAATCATTTTCGGGTTGGTGACTACATCGATCAATACACTGGCCGTACCTGTACAACCTGTGGCATCGGTGCCGATGACCGTGTATGTGGTAGCTGATGACGGATTAACGATCGGGTCAGGAACGTTCAGTGAACTTATCGAAGTGTTTGGCGACCAGCTATAGCTATTGGCTCCGCTCGCATTGAGATGAACACTATCTCCGATACAGATGACTGGTTCAGAAGGAAGGATATTGATATTTAAATTATTAACAACAGTTACTGTGACTGTAGAGCTACTGGTGCAACCAAAGGCATTGGTTCCGGTGACGGTATACGTTGACGTAGCACCGGGAATAAATGAAATGCCATTGGAGACTCCCGAGCTCCAGGTATAGGTGGATGCTCCACTACCTGTCAGGATAGTAGGACTACCATGACAAACGGATGGTGGTGTGGCCGTACCTGTCACATTTGGAGTAGGTTTTATGCTCACGGAAACAGTGGCCGTATTTGAACAACCTGAATTATCGGTACCAGTTACGGTGTACACAGTGGTTGTATTGACATTGGCTATTGGATTTGAAATGAAGGCGTTATTCAAGGTAGCTGCCGGGTTCCATGAATAATTATTTGCACCAGCTGCATGCAATTGCACTTGATGACCTGAACAGATTGATGTATCAGGTCCTGCTGTCACGCTAGGTGGTGTATGAATCGTGATTGTGACTGAATCGGTTTGCATGACATAAGGAGAAAACGAAATATCATCAATGGCGAAGTCGTTCCCGGAGATAATGGTGTTCTGATTGACGATACAGATGTTAGCCGTTGTGCTTAGACCTGAATTCCAGGTCTGATAGAATTGTTGCCATACACCTGCAGTAGTGGTTGATGTGAATGGAGTCCCCATCAGATTGCCATTAATCGAAAACTGCAAGGTAGGCGGGTTAGACGCAGCTCCCCAGATATTCGCATTCATGATCCACGCGCTGAACGCATAATCGGTATTAGGCGAAACGGCCACAGTCTTACACCAGATACTCTGATTCGGAACAGGAGCTCCATTCACAATCAGCATCTTTCCTGTGCCGGTGGTATGATCGCCAAAAGAACCTAAGGCGCCATTCCAGGATTGAGGGTTACTGCCGACTGTATATTCGCCTTCAATCGTATTGACTGCCGCATAGGAATATTGTGATGTAAATCCTGTATTTCCGTTTTCAAAATCCCCATTGTCTATGATATTACAACCAGCGTTCAGCAGATTGAAATGATAGGTAGTGGTGACCAAAGGTGAAGCAACAGGGTTCAATGAAGTTGAATCATTAAGGGATGTCGTCGGTGACCAAGTGAAGATAGAGGTACTGCCGATGGAAGGGTTGGTATGCAGGGGAACTGCCGCTGTAGCGCAAAGCGTTGTATCGTTGTTTAATAAAATATTTGAAAGTAGGGAATTGGAGTTACAACCGCAAAGTGCCTGAATCTCTTGTGCATTGATGGCTCTGTTATAAATCCGGATTTCATCCATCACTCCATTATACCAGTATGGATAGGTCGCACTGTTTTTCCTTCCTAAAAAGATATCATCTGCATTCGTACCAATTGTACTTTGTGCATAGGAGTAGCGCAAAGTACCATTTACATATACATTGACAGTTGTACCGTCATAGGTGCTAATCAAGCAATCCCATTGGTTTGTTGCCACATATGGCGTTCCGCCAAACGGTAACGCAAACGAAGATGACCCAATATTGCCGATATCCGATCGGTAATTTTGGTTGGCAAAACCAGGAATATTACAATTTCCGGAAAGCGCATTCGTGAAGCGAAAGCCATAATCGCCGGCGATATAATCACTATTTCCTTTATCGATGATGCAACTGTTGTAACATAAGCCATTATAAAATCCCATTGGTTTCACTTTTGCACAAAGTGATATTTGGGTAGGTTGCAGACCCGAATTATTCAGGATTTTCATATAATTACTGGTTCCATTAAACAAATAGGCACTATTCGGATTCCCCCATTGGTCGCTGGTTAAAGTCGCCCCGAAGTTGGTGGCGTTATTCCCGTTCCCGCTGGCATCAAGAGTATTTCCGTTAAAAGGAAAATAGGCCACTAAGCCGGCTGTCAGGTTAACTTGTGCATTGGATTCCCAAATAGTCAGTAACATCGAAAATAGCATGAATACCTTTTTCATTCATAAAAAGTTTACTCAAATATACTCTATTATTCTTCAAAAGAAACATACACAAAGAAATGACATAAGGCAATGGCATAAGCAATGCTGTGTTTTTTGCTGATTGTATCACCGTTCAATAATCAGGGAATAATTTGGTGTTTGGCATCCTTGTTTTATTGAAGTGGTGAGGTATTTATTTTATAAAAATTGAAGGTCACATCAACATAACCCATCACGCTATAAACAACTACCTTAATATAGTTCTTTATCGGTCGGTGGCTTGCGTCAGTGGCGGACATGAAGATACTTCGATTCCAGTTGCCTTTTTCTCGATGACAGCGGTCGTTCAGTAAATTTGATCGGTCTAATTCATATTTTGGATTCTCTTTTTGTCAATTTCAGTCGTCTTTCAGAAAATTTACGTTGCCTTGCGTTTGTTTTCAGCGTACTAATTTCGATTACACCCCTCTCGTTGTGCTTTTCACCCAGCTAAAATTGATTTCAGCTGTCTCTTTATGGTTTTCACCCTGCTAATATCGATTTCAGGCGTCTCTTTGTGGTTTTCACCCTGCTAATATCGATTCCTGCCGTCTCGCCGTCGATTTCAGTTGTCTCATGTTCAATTTCAGCTCGCTGAGAACGTTTTCTGCCGTCTCGCTGTCGATTTCAGTTGTCTTGCGACAAATTGAGCTGTCTTGTGTCTGGTTTGAGTCTCTACTAACTGATTGAATCCTGTCTCTTTTGAATTGACTCTGCATTACGTGTGACTGTTTCCGCTACCTATTGAATTTATCCATGTCGATACTATTCTCTGCGTGTTTCAAATGCTCTATCAGTTTACTGCGAATTAAATATTCTCACGAAATTATCTTTTGAATGAAATTTTGCAAACTCAGGAGCTGCTTGTTCTGCTGCTTTTTTATATTCATCAAGACGGGCTACCATTTCCACCACAGCATCGGCCAGCGCTTCCGGATGATTGTCTTCAACACCCAGCCCTGTCTTGTACTTCGTTGACTGGTATTCCATCCATGTATTTTTCGTAGTGATGAATGGCTTACATGCGTTCATGGCTTCGCACATCACGCCCGACGTCCTGGCCCGATAGCCCCTGTTCACACAATAGGGAAGCAGGATGATATCGGCCTGTTGTATTGTATGGTTGTATTCTTCAGAACTCAGGCTTCCGCCAAATTCATTGGTGCAATGGACGAGTTTCTCAAGTCGGGATTTATAGATAAGCAGTTCTTCCTTTTCTTTTTCCCCGAAGAACTGTGTGATCAATATCAGCCTTGAAGCCAGTTCGGGATATTTCTCATCGAGAATCTCAAACCCTTCTGTCAGCAGTTTGATTCCTTTCTCCATCCGCATGACACCAGGTGCATAAAGCCTGATCTTCTGACCGGCGGAAACGATATTCGAGTGTATAGCTTCTTCCAGATGAGGAATCGGAAGCACTTTCATGCGACCGCCATAATGGGTGGCCCAATCTTCAGCAATGACCTCGCTATCGGTTGCAAGCTTGATATTTTTATTGTGGTCGGAGATCCGTTGTGCCATTTTGCAAAACTGATGCACCAGGGGTTTGAATAAAGGAGGCACATCCAGCAATTCGGTCATGGAGGTGCGTAATAAAATCGTTGTCCTGAAGGGTATATGCCTGATGGCAAGTGAGACGGGCAATAAGGTATACCAGTAGACATTCGGAATAAATATCTCCGTTTCTGCAGCTTCGGTCGTTTGCATTGCAATGCAGTCTTTCAGTTGCTGTCTGAACAGGGTCCAGAAATAAAGGCGATAAAGGACAGCGCCAAGGATGGGGATCTTCCTGTAAAAAGGTTTGGGATTGAAATGAAACCAGGGGATAGCACCGATTGCATTGCGGATCGTATCGATCACATTGCGGTTGCCATAGACGATGACCTTGTAGCCGTTCTTTTCAAAAACCTCCTTCACTGATTTTGAATACTCAAAATTATGACCATCTATTTTTTCAAGGAGTTCATCAAGGATGACGAGTGTGTTTGTTTTGGTCATTGTTGTAAAAATACGTCTTTGTGATTTTTCATCCAGGCGATGCTGTCTGCAATGCCTTGCTCGAGGGTAACGGCATTGAGGTCATCCGAATTCAGTACGCCTTGCATTTTCCTGATGTCCAGTATCTTTGATTTCGCTCCGGTATATTGGTTTGTATCGTATCGAATCTTTCCGGCATCGTATTCCACTTGTTCGCAGATGATGGCGGCAAACTCCTTAATAGAATGGTCTTTTCCGCTTCCGATATTGAACAACTCATTGTCTGCAACCTTGTTTAAAGAGAGCATCATCTCAATAAAGTCGTGCACATAGACCAGTTCGCGCCGTTGTTCACCGTCCCCCCATAAGATTACCGGTTCGTCATACATCTTACCCCTAAGTATTTTACGTATCAGGTCATAGATGAAATGCAACTGCCTTTCATCGGTATGATATCCGGGGCCGTAGAGGGTGGATGGTATGAGGTATAGATACGTCATACCGAATTGTTTTTGCAGGCATTGCAAGCCGGCTAACATCATGCGCTTGCACATGGCATAGGCATAGAATTTGTCGGTCGGAATGCCGTCCATATATTTCGTTTCCTCCAGATCCACTTCGGTGGTATAGGAAATGCTGGTTCCGAGTGCGATCATCTTTGCCTGTGGCTGAAACTCTTTCCACCAGGCCAATACATGGGTATTGATCTGTTGGTTGACAATCCATTGTTCACCTCGTCGCACATCACAGAAAGAACCGGGTTGTGTCCATGCTGCGAGATGAAAGACCTGATCAAACTTCGTATCATTGAATTGATACAATGAATCGGGTCGTGTCAGGTCGGCGGTGCTGCTTGAAAGTTTTGTAACCTCATGTCCGTCCTTTTCAAGACGTGTGCTGAGATGTTTACCCAAAAACCCCGAAGCGCCGGTGATTAAAAATTTCATATACTTATTCTTTGGGGTCAACAGGAAAATAAAATTCCACACCTTTTTCAATCAGGTGCCGGTTGTTTGCGAGGATCTCCTTCTTGAAGTTCCAGGCCAGCACATAATAGATATCCGGTATTTTTTCCGCTTCATCTTCCATGATGATGGGCAGGTGGGTTCCAGGCGCATACAGGCCTTTGCGCAGTGTATTCTTCTCGAGGAGACAGTCGATATATTTCGAATCGGCACCAAAATAATTGAGCATGGTATTTCCTTTCACCGGTGCGCCCATGCCATAGATCGTTTTGCCTTCGGCTTTTGCTTTGCTGAGATAGGCAAGATTATCGAGCTTCATCTGCTGGATACGTTTAGAAAAATCTTGGTAGGTCTCTATCGTATTGGTCTGGTCGTCGTCTTCCTGTTGCTTCAGTTTTGTGAGGGCTTCAGACGCTTCCTTGCTTCCCTGATGCGTGATATACCCGATGACCGAGCCTCCGTGGATGGGTGATACATAGGCATCATACATCGAAAGGCCGTGACGGTTCAACAGGATCTCAATCGTTTTAAGGGTATAGTACAGCAGGTGTTCATGATAAATCTGGTCGAAGGCATTGTTTTCGATAATGCGTTTCATATAGAGGAACTGCACGATAAAAGTGCCGTCTTTTTTCAAGGCTTCCTTGATCCCTTTGGTGACGGAATGCAGTTCTTCCAGATGAAAGAACACACCGGCCGCATTGATGAGATCGAACTTCTGTTCGTAGTGGTATTTTTTTACAAGGTCATTATTAAAGAATTCATTGATGGTGAAGACGCCGGCATCATTGGCCATTTTTGCGGTGGTGGTGCTTGACTCCACTCCCACGACATGATAACCGAGTTTCAGAAAATGCTTGAGTTGTGTACCGTCGTTGGATCCGATATCGAGGACCCATTTATCGGTCTTGCCTTGACACAGTTTTTCATCCGCTTCTGTGGCAATCTGCTCAAAGTGGGCGGAGAGTGATTTGGTGATACCGGATAAATAGGTATGATTGCCGAACATGATCTCTTTTGCCACGGTGTAGTCGAGCTGTGCTGTGGAGCAGTTCTTGCAAAACAAGACCCTGAGCGGATAATAGGGTTCTTTCCCGATCTCGTCTTTGGTGAGAAAATGGTTGCACCAGGGCTGTAAGCCCAAATCAATCACCAGTTCCAAGTCTTCTGAGTCACATATTCTGCAAATCATTGTTTCATTATTAAGGGGTTATAAAATTTGCCTGCTGGTCACGCTCTGAAAGGACAGGATCCGGCACAGGCCATGGAATATTCAGCAGGGGGTCATTCCAACGGACGGAAATCTGCTGACCGGCTCCTGTATAAAAACGGGATTGTTTATATGACAGGATACAGGTTTCACTAAGGCAAAGATGACCGTTGACGCATCCTGCGGGAATCAGAAGTTGCATCCTGTTTTGGTCATTCAGCTCAAACGTTTCGACGGCGAGGTAAGTAGGAGAATCTTTTCGCATATCGGCCACAGCCACAAAGATGGAACCTTGCAGGCATTGGATCAGTTTCCATGTCAGCTGGTCGCCATGCAGTCCTTTCAGGATATGTTTCCGCGAGGTTGAAATGTCGTCTTCAACAAATGCTATCCGATTATTTTCTTCCTCCTTGAAATCATAGGTTTGTTGATTAAACGACTCAAAAAACTCACCCCTGAAATCGGTGTGAACTTTAGGGGTAATCATTTTCAGCTGATGAATATGTAAGGACGATTGAATTTGCATGATTACTTTATCTCCAGAGCTCTTGAAATGATTCTATGCAATGCCGATCCTCTCCATGCATCATATAACCTCTCCGACATCTTATAGGGCGGAACCTGAGGTGCCTTGCTTTTATTTTTTGTCAATACCAGATGAAAACTATTGGGAGCTGCATATCGGTTACCCCGGATATATTGTTGATGAAAATAATTTTCTAGTTGTGGTAAGTGATAAAGTCCTAACGAATTGAATTTTTCGACCCACCAATCTTTTTGTTTGACGGTCCTGTGAAGATTCACCCCGTTGATGATGTCATCTACATAGCAGATACTCATAACCCAGATTCCCTCGTCTTCCAGATGGTTCAGGACATTTTTACACAGGCCTTCAATGCCGGGAATTTCGAGATGTTCCATAACTTCCCAACAGGTAATCACATGAAACTTCATATTGACATATGAATTATTCACTAGTTTTGAAACCTGAAAATGCTTTGTGATGTCACAGGTAAATAAGTTTCCGGGAATTGTTTTCCATTCAGCCCTTTTCATCCTGAATGAATAATCACTTCCTTCGAGCCCGACTGCCTCACAGCCGTCATCATGGCAACTTCGTACGAACCCGCCACCTGAACAGCCCATGTCCATTACCCGTAACGGCTCCTTGTTGAACGAAAATATTTTATAAATTTTTTCATTGAATCTTCTGTTCGTGCTGTTGTCTCTGGCTGTTCCCCATGGATGAAGATGGTCCAATGATTCATAGGCTATTCTGGATTCTGCTTCTAAGACGAACTTATGTTGATTTTCAATTTGCATATATATTAACGAATTTTAATTCTTAATGAGTTTGATTGTTTTTTTATTTTCTCTTCCAAAAGTGATAAAATAGATGCCAGCGTTAAAGTCATCAAAGTGAATA
Source organism: uncultured Bacteroidota bacterium (assembly GCA_903875055.1). Taxonomy (GTDB): domain Bacteria; phylum Bacteroidota; class Bacteroidia; order Chitinophagales; family Chitinophagaceae; genus OLB11. The sequence goes on along the minus strand of CAIQUX010000015.1, from coordinate 805 downwards.
AGATTAATCAGTACATTTAATTTTCCAGTCTGCATTGATCTACCCGTGATATCCGAAATAAAATAATCACTTCCTATAAACTTATCTGAAATCTCAAGTGTAACTACTTGACTACCCGGGTTGGGATACAGGCAAAAAACAGGATACATATTTTCATCTTCTATGCCGGAGGTCAAGCCATTATATAAAGCGATGATTTCATTATTCTTAAGCACCATATTCCAAATGCCAATATCATCCAATACTATATTTGAAGGATGAGTTTTTGATGAATGGCCTTCATTACCCAAGGTAAGATCAGTTACACCTGTAACCGGCCACGTATACATCATTGAATCGACTAACATTCCATCCCTGAATATTTTTGTTTTGCCTCCCGTGTGAGTACAACAAAAAAATGTCCACTGATTGACCAAATTGCTCGAAGTTCCCATACATACATCATTCGCCGGTGTGATGCACGTGGCTAAATTAACACAATTATTAAACTGATAAATCTGTGGATTCATATTACATGCCAGGCTCTGATTTAATTCAAAAATGACTTTACTTGATTCATAGACATTCAATTTTTGCCAAAAGGCAAAAGTAAAATCAGAAGTTAAGGAAAATGGGAACCCACCCATTTGTATAGTGGCATTTAAAAATGAATAGGCCGAGTTATTGGTTCCAATTCTATTTGTTGTTAATAGCGCGCCGTTCACCGTTCCATTATGCCCGTTACCGCTCACATCATTCGCATTACCGCTGAATGGCCAATAACCGATTAGTCCGGTTGTGGGAACATAGCTTGGAATCTGCGCAT
>CAIQUX010000014.1 GCA_903875055.1 uncultured Bacteroidota bacterium | reverse complement strand
TGATAAACGAGTATGAAGCAAAGGGACTTGTTTTGGCAGAACTATCTGTTTTTGAAATGGATATTGAAACACCAATCTCAACGACTCAGATTCTTGAAATTCACAAAACAGCTTTCAACGAGCTGTATGATTGGGCCGGCAAATGGAGAACTATGGATGTTATCGTTGGGCAACTTATTCCGCCTCAACCGAATCAGATTTTACAGTTGATGTATCAATTCATAGACCAATTAAATTTCAAAATTTCTGTGTCAAAAACCCGCGATGAACACATTGAATGTTTGGTTTTCTCTCATTATGAATTTGTGAGAATTCATCCTTTCAACAATGGAAATGGCAGGACCGGCAGATTAGTCATGAATATTGTTGCAATGAAATTGGGATATCAGCCTTTAGAACTTTATCACAGGGAAGGAGAAAGCAGAAAGATTTATATAGAAGCTATGAAAACTGCTGACAATGGGAATTTTACAAAATTAACGGCTTTGATTGCCGAAGAATTGAGTGCCTTTTAACTCCTTTTCATTCAAAAGTTTTTGCACTATTTCTATCACCTTGAGTTTTGGCACTTGCTGATCTTCTAATGACATAGTTGAGAATACAGTATCCGTCAGGATTTTTGATAAAAAACCTTTTTCTTTCAACTGAGGATATCTTTCGTAGAATTTCATTGTATGCAAACTTACTTGATTGAAGTGAATAGTTCGCTATAAAAATACGGTTTGGTTAATGGAATTGATTGCCTAAGTAAAAGCAGTAAACCTCCAATTGTAGAAAAAGTTGACGCTTGGATTGAGTTTCAATAATAAAAAGTACTTTCGTGATGCTACTTATTTCCAACCTTCAATTTTCTTTTTCATGAAAAAACATTTCGCCCTTCTGTTCATCTTAGCCTTTGCCGTTATCGGCACGTTGTATGCGGTTACCGACAATACCAAAGAAGCCAAAACCGTGGCCCTTAATTTTCTGAACGCCTTAAAAGCCAAAGAATATGCCAAGGCCAAAAAGTATGGCACCGAAGCTACAGGCAGAGTCATAGACATGCTTGAATCATATCCTGAAGATTCGGTCAGTGCCAAAACCAAATCCGTTAAAATTGTCTCTAAGATCAAAGAGGCCAAAATCGATGGCGATAAATGCGTCATCACCTACGAAAGCAGTGATAATCCCGGAGAAGATCGCACGATGAACCTCGTCAATAACAATGGCAAATGGCTGGTCGAAATGACCAAAGAAGATACAGACGAGTAAATTTACAAGGGAACCCTGCCTCTTGTTTTGATTTGATTTAATACTGCGTTTGGTATTACTTTTGCGCCCATGCAAATACCTTGCTCTAAAGAAGAATTGTTGATGCTCGAAAAGATCGCTTTCGCGGCCCGCAAACTGGGAATGCCTACGTATGTGATCGGTGGTTTTGTGCGGGATAAGATCATAGGACGAAAAACGAAGGATATCGATGTCGTTTGTCTGGGTGACGGTATTCAACTGGCCGAAGAAGTGGCCAATATGTATAAACACAAACCTGTAGTGGCTGTCTTCAAGAATTTTGGCACAGCCCAGCTTAAAGTGGATGACTTTGAAATAGAATTTGTCGGCGCCCGCAAGGAATCGTACCGTGCTGAAAGTCGCAAACCCGAGGTTGAAGCCGGTACTCTTGAAGATGATCAGAATCGTAGGGATTTAACCATTAATGCCCTGGCCATCAGTCTGAACAAGGATGATTATGGAGCCTTGGTGGATCCCTTCGACGGCTTAAGCGATATTGAACATATGATTTTGCGTACCCCTTTGGCTCCCGATCAGACCTTTATCGATGATCCGTTACGCATGATGCGCACGATACGTTTTGCGGCGCAATTGCATTATATCATACTTCCTGAAACGATCGCATCGATCATGCGTAACGCAGAACGCATCGATATCATTTCCAAAGAACGCATTCTGGACGAACTGAATAAGATCATCCTTTGCCAAAAACCTTCGATAGGTTTTGAACTACTTTATAACACCAAGCTCCTTCATCGTATTTTCCCGCAGATGGTAGACCTGGCCGGAGCCGAATATATCGATGGGCGTGGCCATAAGGATAATTTCTATCATACCTTACAAGTACTTGACAATATCTGTCATGATACCGATGACCTGTATCTTCGATGGGCAGCCATTTTACATGATATTGCCAAGCCGGCTACCAAGCAATTCGAACGTGGACATGGATGGACATTTCACGGACATGAATGGGTTGGAGCCCAAATGGTACCGGGCATTTTCAAGATGCTTAAGCTGCCATTGAATGAAAAGATGAAGTATGTACAGAAACTTGTGTTGCTGCATCTGCGTCCTATCAGTCTGACCAAGGAAGATATTACAGACAGCGCCATTCGTCGTCTGCTTTTCGATGCGGGCGAGGATATCGACGATCTGATGAAACTTTGTAATGCTGATATCACATCC
>CAIQUX010000013.1 GCA_903875055.1 uncultured Bacteroidota bacterium | reverse complement strand
TTGGCCATGCCTTTGTTATCTGTTTTTTCGCCGAAATAAAAGGTGTAATAGAATTCACCATTGATCGATTTAACTCCCGAAAATCCACGTGCCGATAAGCCCTCGATAGTTACCTCCTGAGCTGCCAGCAGGCCTGCGCTCAATAGCAGGATAAAAGATAAAATGATACTTTTCATTGTTTTTTTTGTGAAGGTACAGCAACCACCACAACATTGAATCATTTTATGGATGAAGCATAAAGATAAATATGGATCGAAATAAAATACCTTTATGTCGTTTAATTGAAACGGATTCTCATCAATAAAAACCTTGCAGCACCTTAATTAGTTGGAAAGCCGGAATGACCCCTGAAGATCTCCAAACTTCTTGTCCTTGTTTGAATAGCAATAAAGTAGGAACACTTTGTATTCGATACTCATTTGCTAATCCCGGATTCTTGTCAATGTCAATCTTATAGATCGTGATCTTATTACCTTCTTTGGTCTTTACATCTTGAAGTATAGGTTTCATGGCTTTACAGGGGCCACACCATTCGGCAGAGAAATCAATCAGTACAGGCCAGTCCGAATGGATCATTTCACTGAATTTAGGCATGATGGAACAGTTTGTTATTTAGAAAGGATGTGTCGATAAATCCATCGTGTGCCCAAGTAAGCTATTAAAATAACGCTGATGGATGAAGCTGGCATCAGAATGGCTGCGAATACCGGTTTTAAATGCGCACTTACTGCTATCGAAATTCCGATCACATTATAAAAAAGTGAGTAGATGAAGGTTCCTACAATCAATTTTCTGACATAGTTAGACCCTTTGATGAATTTGAACAAGTCGGCTGTTTTGTTGGTGTTCAGAATTGCATCCGATGCAGGTGAAAACGAAAAATTATCATCAACAACTGATATGCCAACATCACTTTGTTTTAACGCACCGGCATCGTTGATACCATCACCAATCATAAGCACATGTTCACCTTTGTCTTGTAACGACTTGATATAGTCGAGCTTCTGTTGCGGTGACTGGTGATATAACAAGGTAGTTCCTTTCGGAAATAGATTTGCCATCTGCTCTTGTGATGATTCATTGTCACCACTCAGCAAACTCATCTTGTAGCCGCTGAGATGATTCAATAGGTTCCCAACACCAGATTTTATGATATTTGATACCACACAATAACCTCCTTTTATACCATCGATGGTAAAGTATACCTTGGAGCCTTTCTCATTATTCATTTCAGGCATGCCGACAAAGGAAGCCTTTCCAATCTTGATGTATTGGTCGTCATACCATGCTTCAATACCCTCACCAGGTACTTCCTTTATATGGTGTATTTCCTTTTTTGGAACGGTATTGTAATATCTGGAAATCACTTTACTCAGCGGATGCGATGAATGATCCATGACGGAAAGCACGGATTCGATATCGTCGCCATTGCATGTTGAACTAATTAATGTGATCTCCTGCTGATTGATTTTTGACAACGTTCCCGTCTTGTCAAAAACGATATGGTCGATCGAATTAATTCGGTTGATGGTATCTGAGTTTTTGACAAACATGCCTTCCTTGGAAAAGAGTGCTATGATAAAACCATATGTGTATGAAGAGGCAAGGAGCAGGGTGCATGGACAGGCCACGATAAGCACTGCTGTCAACGCGTTCCAAGCATTGGCAGGATTGGTCATTTGCCAGTAGATGAAGGCCATGCCAGCGATGGTGAGCAACACGGCTGAAAAATATTTACTGATGGTCTCCACAAAAGAAGAAATATTCTCATCAGGCTTCTTAAAGGCTTGATTGTTCCATAAGGTGGTGAAGCTGTTTTGTGAGAATGGTTTGATAGCCACTACGTCAATGGCTGTTTGTAGCACTTTCCCACCGGCATACACAATCGCTCCGGTACCTACCATCGTCGATTCATTTTCACCGGTTACGAAACTGTAATCAATCTTTGTTTCTTTTGAACTGAGCAGACAATCAACCGGTACGATTTCCTGATGATGGATTCTCAGCATATCACCTTCGTTCACATCCTCTATTTTCTTGACCTGTTCAAGACCTTTCACCAGCGTTGTAACTGATATAGGGAAATAGGACTTGTAATCTCGATTGAATTTCAACGTGGTGAAGGTCTTGTGTTGCAATGACCTGCCGATCAACATGAAGAAGACGATGCCGCTCATGCTGTCGAGATAACCAGCACCTGTGTTAGATGTGATCTCATAGATACTTCTGATGAAGGTAATTGTAATGGCCAAGGCAATAGGCGCATCAATATTCAGAAAACGCTGCCTCAGACTAGCCCATGCATTGACAAAAAATTCCTGTGCACAATAAAAGAACACAGGCAGGGATAATACCAAATTTGAATAACGGAAGAACTCGGATAATATCTGGTTGTCCTTATATTCCAATCCCAGATATTCCGGGAAACTGATGAGCATGATATTCGCAAAACAAAATCCCGCAATGCCTAGCCTCACTGATGTTTTACGGCTTAGCGGTATCTTGTTTTTCTGTTCATAATCCTGTAGCGTTATATGAGGTTCATAGCCGATGGAAGCTAATAACTCTGCTAATTGACGAAGCGAGATCAACTTATGATGAAACGAGATATTCACTTTCTTATCATTGAAATTCACCTGAGCGGATAGGATGCCGTCATGAAGTTTATGAAGATTCTCCAGCAGCCACAAACAGGAACTGCAATGAATCTGTGGTAAAAAGAAATTGACCTGTGTCAGTTTCTCATTCTTGAAAGTCAATATGCCAGAGGCGATTGTTTCATCATCAAGAAACTGGAACTTATGTTCATTGACAGCCTTGACCGTATTGCCGGGCTTTTCGTTCAGACAATAATAACCATCCAATTCATGTTGATTCAGGATGGAGTACACACTCTTACACCCTGTACAACAGAAATATTTTTCACCAATCTGTATTTCACCGGAAGAGCAGTCTTCACCGCAATGATCACAGGTTGTTTTGGTATCGAAGGTCATGACTTATTCATTTGTTGAGTTGCATCCGCTGCAATTCTTGTAATTCTTGAAAAAATGTTTTTCCTTGATGAATTGTACTTCGATCATCATTTCAGCCAGATGAATCAGTATATGGTTCAGGTTTATGATGGTCTCATTATTGGAATCATTGACAAAAAAATTCGAAATAATACCTCTTGCTGTTGTGATATGATTCACCATGGAGGTGTAATGAATCTTCGTATTCTTGAAAGGTGTACAGTTCTCAGATTTGGTGTTCTCTTCATCTAATTTGATGACGTACGGAAACAAGACTAACTTTTCTTTGCGATACAACTCATCAAACTCAGAGTAGATTTTCTTTTCCATCGTCTCTAATATTTCAACATCATAATCCGATTTCATCTCCTCGATATAGGCCTCAAACTTATTCAGTTCGGAATAAACAAACGGATATAGATCATTAGTCAGTACTTGTGTGAATGACTTTAATGACAAGTTTTTTAAGTCTTCGAGATGAATATCTGTATACGCTAACATGACCTTGGAGTTTGAATGTAAAAGTCTAAAGAGTCACGCGCATTTAATATGATATTATTTCAACCAAAACATGATTTTTGTCATGTTATAACAGCAAGATTGAATCTTGAATTCGATAGCTGAGCTAAAGCGTTGTTAGTCCGAAAGGTTAGCCGTCTTGATTAACTTGGCCAAGTCGGTGATCACTATTTTCTTTCCGTTAAGTTGGATGATCTTGTCTTTGTTCATTTCCGATAATAAACGAATGGCTGTTTCAGTGGCAGTCCCGACAATGTTCGCAATATCCTCGCGGCTGAACATGGCGGCAATTGTTTTACCGTCATCTTCAAAACCGTATGTTTCTTTTATGAATAATAGGGCTTCAGCAACACGTTCCCTCACAGGCTTTTGCGCCAGATGAGTGATCTTCAGTTCTGCCTTTTTTAAATCAATCGAAAGTAACTTCATCATTTCTAACGATAGGTTGCTGTCTTTCTCAAGAATACTAAGAAACAGGTCTTTGGGAATAAAACAGACACCGCTGTCCTCTATGGCTACAGCAGACGAATTATATCCGTCACCGCTTAACAAAGCCCTGTAACCCAAAGGGTCACCCGCTTTCACCAATCGGATGATCTGCTCCTTTCCGTCATCGCCCATCTTGGACAGTTTGATTTTGCCATAATTGACACAGTACACACCATGGGGGCGTGAACCTTCCTTGAAAATTAATTCACCTTTCTTATACGTGCTGCAAACTTTTTCTGAATTGACTTCTTCCATCGCATCATATTGAGAATTGCAAAACACATTTGAGAAACGTTTCGCACAATGTGCACAGTCAGCATTTTTTACGTGATCGAAAGCCATAGGCTACAAAAATATTCAATATTTTCAACTATCATAACTTTAATTCATGAAGTTTTAATCTATCTGTATGGCTCAGTTGAACAATCTCTTTTTTCCAATAAAGGGTGATGCTTGCCCTTTGGTCGTTGAAGGCACTGTGGCAAGCAAAATAGCACCTGTCATCATGTTTCTTCCACCTGTTTTTTGTGCTATGTAGTTCACTGAACGCGAAAAACCCTCAGTAAAAAAGTATTCTTGACTGAGGGTTTTTAAAAATGAGGCCTTCACGCCCCCTGCAACTTCCGGTTTTGCCGAATGATGTTCAGAGACTATGTCAACTTACGCCATCATAGGTAAGTTATCAGGATATAGTTTATTTTCTAATTTGTGCTTCACCGCCTTGAAGGCATTCATCGATTTGGTGATATCCTCTTCATTATGAACCGCCGTCGGTATCAACCGAAGGATGATATGCCCTTTCGGAATCACAGGATACACGACAATGGAACAGAAGATGTCATAATTTTCACGTAAATCCATGATCAGCTGCGCCGCCTCATTCACACCACCATGCATATAAACAGGAGTAACTGGCGTATCGGTGTTCCCGATGTCAAATCCGTTCTCTGTCAGCTGCTTTTGAAGGGAACGTACATTGCTCCAAAGTTTCTCACGCAACTCAGGTGAATTCTTTAATAATTCAAGACGCTTCAGATTCCCGACCACCAACGGCATCGGCAAGGCTTTCGCAAAGATCTGTGAACGTAAGTTGTATCTGAAATAGTTGATGATGTCCTTATTGCCGGCTACAAATCCACCGATACTGGCCATGCTCTTCGCAAAAGTCGAAAAATACACATCGATCTGGTCCTGACAACCCTGATGCTCACCAACACCTGCTCCGGTAGCACCCATGGTACCGAAACCATGCGCATCATCTACCAATAACCTGAATTCAAATTTCGATTTTAAGGCACAGATATCTTTCAGCTTGCCCTGATCACCCGCCATACCGAATACACCTTCTGTAATCACTAATATGCCGCCGCCGGTCTCTTCAATCATTTTGGACGCACGCACCATCTGCTTCTCAAAATCTTCCATATCATTATGCTTGAATACATACCGATGGGCCGGTACCATACGTAATCCGTCTAAGATACAGGCATGACTTTCTGCATCATACACTACCACATCACGACGGCTGCATAAGGAATCCACAATAGAAGCCATACCCTGATAACCATAATTCAATAAAAAAGCATCTTCTTTGCTCACAAAAGCTGCCAGCTCATTCTCAAGCTGTTCATGCAATACCGAATTACCACTCATCATACGCGCACCCATCGGTAAGGCCAGCCCGTATTTCGATGCCGCATCCGCATCCGCTTTCCTCACTTCCGGATGATTCGCCAATCCTAAATAGTTATTCAGGCTCCAGATCACTCGTTCCTTGCCCTGAAAAATCATTCTGTTCCCTATTTCTCCTTCTAATCGGGGAAAGGCAAAATAGCCGTGTACTTTGTCCTGATATTGCCCTAATGAGCCCTTGTTCTTGGAAAACTTTTCAAATAAATCTGCCATAGTATGTTATTAAAATGTTCGCGCAAAAATAATCAAAAAAGTATAGCATCTGAGTTTTATAATCCCCATTTTTGCAATTCAATCCCAAATACAAGATAGATGAAGTATTTCCTCGCCCTCGTCATGTTGATTTCTCTGCACAGCAACGGTCAGAATAAAAACAAGTCCCTCAAACGCCCTAAACTCGTGGTCGGACTCGTCATCGATCAGATGCGTTACGATTTCCTCTACCGCTATTACGACCGC
>CAIQUX010000012.1 GCA_903875055.1 uncultured Bacteroidota bacterium | reverse complement strand
ATCGATCGTATAATTGATGGAGGAATAGATGAACTTGTTCAGAATGAGTTTGGCCTCATCACGATTATTGATCTCCTCGAGTGTGCAGATGCATTCATCAGTAGTGATACTTTTGATGGATTCAATAAAAAAGGGAATGAAACTTCCGGGATTCAATTCCACCATAAGACAATCCCATTGACTGAATCGCGTGTTACGTTTCAACTGATGGCTGAAGGTCACTTCTCCTTTCAGCCCGTGTATACCTGTTATCTTCCCTATGAATTGCATGTTGCCGCAAAAGTAATACAAGATTGCAGATAAGCACGTAGAGATACGGAAATAGAATCCGGAGCTAATTTTCATATACAATCATTGGCCTACAATGTCTTTATAAAAATGGGATTGGTTACATATTACTGATCACACGTTTCCGCAATCAGGTTTTAGCGTACAAACTACCCAAAAAAAAGAATCAAAATTTCTTGAACAAACTTTATGATACAAAAAATACCCTGCCGTTTCCAGCAGGGTATTCATCAGATATGAAGAATATTTTATTAAGTTTTATTTGAATGGTGTCACCTTGAACGAACATTGAATCGAAGCTTTCATCGGCACATCATGTGTGATGTCGGCATTCGTAGTCAGTTTAATTTTTGCTTTGTAGGATGAGGCTTTCAGATAAGGTGTCACATCGATGCCTTTCAGATCAAAATCGATTTGTGTCGGACTGGTATGAACTGCGTCATCGCTGCCTACTTCTGAAACCGAAACGCCATCGGCAGAGAATGAGCAAACCGCATTATCCACGATCGCAAACGTATATGACGGCAATGTGGTGTCAGCAATCTGCAACGAGATGGAATTGATAGTAGCCGATTCGATCTTATTGATATCGAATCCGTTTTGCGAAGCCAAATCCTGAAGATCAGCCTGAATATCCTTTTCGATTTCAAATGTTCCAGCCGTCTTTGGTGCCGGAATCACAAACTCGATATCGGCATAGGTCTTATGAAGAGTGATTGACTTGAGCTTGGAACAGGAATTAAGCATCAGGTAACCGCTGATCGTTAATAAGGCGGCCAGACTTAAAATGAGTTTACTTTTCATGGTATGTTGCTTTAATTGTTTTTCAAATGTAAGAAATTATTGATGATCTCAACTAATTTAGCAAACAAAGCGGGAATCACCGCTCATCAGACAATGGATCATCAAGTGAGATAGGTCAGAAAGGATTCCCGTGTCATCAGGCGAGCCCCCAGACTTTCGAGATGAGCCGTATGAACCTGACAATCGATCAGTTGAATGCCCTTTCCCATCAGATACTTTACAAAATGAATGAAAGCAAACTTGCTCGCATTTTTCTCGATACTGAACATACTTTCACCACAAAAAACACGGTCAAACTCTATACCGTAAAGACCGCCAATCAGTTCGCCATCGCGCCAGCATTCAGCGCTGGTGGCATAGCCTGCCTCATGCAATCTGAGATATGCTTCCTCCATATCATCATGAATCCAGGTACCGGTCTGCCCCTTGCGCTTCGTGAAACGGCATTGTCGAATCGTTTGTACAAAATCCTGATTTACCGTGAAGGTCCATTCATGTTTACCGATTAATGACTTCATGCTCTTACTTACTTTTAGTTCTTCGGGATGCAAAACAAAACGCGGATCGGGGCTATACCATAAGATCGGTTCATCTTCATTATACCATGGGAATATCCCGTTACGGTAAGCGAGCATAAGACGCTCCACGGACAGATCGCCGCCGATACACAAAAGCCCGTCTTCATCTGATTGCGACACTGGAGGAAAAATACATTCTTTCGGCAGGATAAACATCAAGTGTCAGATTTTGAATGAAAGAAATAGACCAGCAAATAGCCAGTGGAAATTTAAGATCAGGAAACCAATTCTTCAACTGTGGCTCCGATACCTCGGTCAGTGATGCCGTCGCACATAATCTTGAGTTCATCATAATCACCGGTCTTTACCGAACATTTACCTTTATAATGAATCAGCATCGTGCATTGCTCGGCTTGTTCGTGCGTATGATGACAAACTTTGATCAGGGTGTCTATGACCCAATCGAAGGTATTGACTTCATCATTCCATACAATCAGATGAAAACCTGACAAGTCATCCTCCAGTACGTCGATATCAGGCAGCAGTTCGGTCTTTGTTAGTTCAAGTGTCTTCACGGTATTGCAAAAGTATTACTTTTGCCCTTGATATGAAAAAGGATTTTTTTTCAAAACAGTCTGATTTCTATGCCCGCTACCGGCCTGTTTACCCCGACAATCTATACGAATTCATTAAAGCCAATATCTGTGATAATGAATTGGCATGGGATGTGGCAACAGGCAATGGACAAGCAGCCTTGCACCTGGCTTCTTTTTTCAAGCAAGTGTATGCGACAGATTTAAGTGCTGCTCAATTGATGCATGCCGCTCAGCTTCCGAACATCATGTATAAAGAAGAAATGGCCGAATCCTGCTTGTTGTCCGATTCAAGTGTTGATCTGATCACAGTCGCAACGGCCATTCACTGGTTCAATAAGGATAAATTCTTTCTCGAAGCAGACAGAGTGCTCAAACCGGGTGGTGTCTTATTTGCCTGGAGCTATGGCGGATGCCGCGTCAATGAGACCATCGACAAGGTGTTGGATCATTTCAATTTTGAATTCCTGTTTGATTACTGGCATCCGGGCGCTAAGGAAAACTGGGATGATAAATACCAATCCTTACAAATGCCCTACCCCTTGATAGAGACTCCGGCGTTGATTGCCAAGGCCAACTATACAATGGAAGAAACCATGAATTACATGTTCAGCTGGAGTGGTGTGCAGGAATATATCAGACAAACGGGGAAAAATCCTTTGGACTCTATCGAACAACCCTTGTCGGACGCCTGGGGCGATGTGAATGAAAAAAAAGAAATCAGTTGGCATCTGCATGGAAAGTGCTGCCGTAAGCCGTAAAGCTGAATTACTTTCAGACTGTATTCTTCAAAATTTTTCTTCAGCAGACACACTGATTTGCCACAATTAAATTATTTTTATAGGATGGAAACTGCAAGCAACATCATGAAAGAACTCGAGGCCATGGGTTCTGAACAAACCAGAAAGACATTTAGCAGGCATGGCGCACCGGAGAATATGTTTGGTGTAAAAATCGGTGATATGAAACTTATCGTAAAACGGATCAAGAAAGATTATCAACTCGCGATTGACCTTTTCAACACAGGTAACAGTGATGCGATGTATCTGGCCGGCCTGATTGGTGACGAAACAAAAATGACCAAAGCTGATCTGAACAAATGGGCCAAGAAGAGCACATGGCATATGATCAGTGAATATACCGTTCCGTTTGTTGCTTCCGAAAGTCAGTATGGCTGGGATCTCGCCATAGAATGGATCAATTCCAACAGGGAAAATGTGGCTTCTGCCGGTTGGGCTACCTTGTCGGCCTATGTGAGTATTACAGCAGATGAAAAACTTGACATGAAGGTCATTGAAAAATTATTGGATATTGTCAGGAAAGATATCCATCAATCAACTAACCGTGTACGTTACACAATGAATGTCTTTGTGATTTCAGTTGGAGGCTATGTCAGAGCCTTGGCATCAAAAGCCAAAGAGACGGCCCTTGCTATTGGGGAAGTGAGTGTAACTATGGGGAATACGGCTTGTAAAGTACCGGATGCCCTGCCGTATATTGAAAAAATGGAGAAGACCTATCCTGAAGGAAAGAAACGAAAAACCGCCAGATGCTGATTTTATTTCCTTGATTCGCTCAGCAAACTGCGGGATTCCAGATAAGAACGTATTCGAATTGGTGCGAAATAGATCAATGAGGTAAAGAAAATGGCCCCATATACATCGTACGTATAATGTACCCGCATACACAAGATCATGAAGCTCATGAACAGAGTTGATGCCATCAGATACCCTTTAATGTATTTCTTTTCGGCGCAGAGAAAATAAATCCAGATACTGGCCACATGTCCACTAAAAAATAAGTCTTTAGTCAAAGGTGAATGACGTGGGTAGACAGTGTTTTCCAGGAACAAATCCCGTAACACGATGATGCCTGACGGAGGGTCCAACGCCACCAGCAAAATACAAACCTGCCTGACCAAAGCCACCGCGAAATGCATTTCTATGACACGGAGAATGATACGAGGTTTTTCAAGATGGGTCAATATGATAAGACTCAGAGATGAATATAAGAGAAAAAAGATGGGAGCAGAAAAATCGATGCTTGGAAAAAGTTGTAACAGGTTATCGTCCAATTGGATTCCTTTACGCATTTCGACATAGTTGCCCAGTTTTTGCGTTACGGCCGAATAAATAAAAAATAAACCGGGCATCAACAACAGCTTCAAGGTAAATGACTTGTCGCTTAGCGCTATCTTCCAGGCCTGAAAAATTTGTATGATATGTAGTTTTAATTTATCCAAACAGATAAGAATTTGATAATCGCAAGGTAACGATTTAGTAACCGCGAAAATTTGGTTTTTTAATCTCACAAAGAAAGAAAGAATAAACCGGAAAAAGAAGGGGTGATTGTTAGAGAAATGATAACATGCCGAAATGTATGCACAGTTTATTCAGATACTTTTATTCAAAAAAAAACACAAATAAAGACGGCAAACCTTATTTTTGTCCACCTTAAACACCGATTATGCGCGAAATATCCTTTAGACAAGCCCTGAGAGAAGCCATGCAAGAAGAAATGCGTGCCGATGAACGAGTGTTTTTGATGGGAGAGGAAGTGGCGGAATACAATGGAGCATACAAGGTAAGTCAGGGTATGCTCGATGAATTTGGTGCCAAACGCGTCATTGATACACCAATCGCTGAGTTGGGTTTTGCAGCCATTGCTGTAGGCGCTGCCTCAAATGGCTTGCGTCCGATAGTCGAATTCATGACCTGGAATTTTGCTGTCTTGCCTTTAGATCAGATTATGAATCATGCGTCAAAAATGCTGGCGATGAGTGGCGGACAATTCAGTTGTCCTATCGTATTCAGGGGACCTAACGGATCTGCCGGTCAGTTAGGAGCTCAACACTCTACCGCTTTCGAAAGCTGGTATGGCAATATTCCCGGGTTGAAGGTAATTTCGGTATCTAACCCTTATGATGCAAAAGGATTACTGAAAAGTGCCATCCGCGATAACGACCCGGTTGTGTTTATGGAAAGTGAAGTGATGTACGGTGATATGGGGCATGTACCTGAAGAAGAATATCTGATACCGATCGGAAAAGCCGATATCAAACGAGCCGGCACTGATGTGACCATCGTATCCTTCAACAAGATGATGAAGGTAGCCTTATCTGCTGCAGACGAATTACAGACGGAGGGTATCAGTGCAGAAGTCATTGATTTACGAACAATACGCCCTTTAGATGTGCAGACCATCGTTGAATCGGTTAAAAAAACTAACCGCCTGCTGATCATTGAAGAGCAATGGCCGTTTGCCAGTGTCTCATCTGAAATTACCTATAAAGTACAACGCGAAGCCTTTGATTATTTGGATGCACCTATACGCAGATTGTGCAGCACTGATACCAGCATGCATTACGCACCCACTCTGGTAGCCGAGTATTTACCGAATGTGAGTAAAGCAGTAAAGGCCGTAAAGGAAATCATGTATTCGGTAAAATAATTGGTTGGGGAATTATTTGTCTGAGTCGTCAATCTTTCACATCGGGCATGACCAGCCAACAGCCCATCAAACTCTTATTTTTCGCCCATGCAGTCTCACGAGTTTTATATGCAACGTTGCCTTTCACTTGCCTTACTTGGCGCAGGGCATGTTTCACCTAATCCTATGGTAGGGGCTGTTCTGGTATATGAAGATCGTATTATAGGTGAAGGTTATCATGAACGGTATGGCGAAGCGCATGCTGAAGTGAATTGTATCCTCTCGGTGAAAGAAAATGAGAGACCTCTGATAGAACACTCTATCATGTATGTTTCTCTTGAACCTTGCTGTCACCATGGTAAAACACCGCCATGCACTGATTTTATCATTCAGCATAGAATTCAAAAAGTAGTCATCGGTTGTAAGGATATTTCCGCTAAAGTAAATGGAGCGGGCATAGACAGGTTGCGTACTGAAGGAATTGAAGTGATAGAACATATCCTCGAGCCAGAAGCCATCGACCTCAACAAACGCTTCTTTACATTTCACCGAAGAAAACGACCTTATATCCTACTTAAATGGGCACAGTCAAAAGAAGGTTATATCGGTAGTCCAATCAAACGAATCAAATTGTCAGATGACATCACCAATCAAATGGTTCATCAATGGCGAGCTGAAGAGGATGCAATCTGGGTGGGGTTCAATACCGCAAAGATCGACAATCCCCTCCTCAGCGTTCGTTATACAATCGGCCGAAACCCGACCCGCATCCTATACGACCGGACACTTGACCTGGATGAGCAATCCTTTCTTTTCGATCAAACGCAAGCGACGCTCGTGTTCAACCATATCCTTGAAAGCAAAGCTATAAACAGGCACCTGATCAAGATTAACCCCGAACATCCTATTGAACAGATACTGACTATCCTTCATGATCAACACATCCTGTCAGTTCTTGTTGAAGGTGGGCGAAATTTGATCGGGCAATTGATTGAACTGAACGTTTGGGATGAAGCGCGTTTAATAGAGACCGACGTCTCACTGAAGGAGGGAATTCGTTCACCGATATTGACAAATCATCATAAAATGAAAGATCAGTTATCCGGAATGGATGTGATTCACTTTTATAAAAACGGCACCCTACTCTGATGGTTTATCTGTTTATCTCCATATTGTTGAACGCCTACCTCGGTATTTTATTTGCTTATTTTAAAGAATATAAGATCGACATCTTTCAGGCAATCGTATTCAACTATGGAATTTGTGTATTGACCGGAAGCATCGTACTAGGCCATTTCCCAATTCACGCACAAATCGTACAAGAGCCTTATGTCATGTGGGCTATCATCATGGGGGGCCTTTTCATATCCGTTTTCAATCTGATCGGGATCTCATCAGTGAAGGTCGGCATAACCATAACCCAAACTTCCAATAAACTATCTTTAGTGATTCCTGTAGTATTTTCATACTTCCTCTATCAGGAAAATATTACTGCCATAAAAATAGCCGGTATTGTTGCAGCACTTTTTGCCGTGATATTAGTTTCATCGAGAGCAAAAGAGGACAATGAAAAACGAATTAACCGCTGGGAGTATGCCTTGCCGCTGGTCTTGTTTGTCAGCAGCGGCATCATTGACACCCTTACAAAATACGTGCAAAACAGCTTTCTCAAGACAGAATCAACATCGAATACCTATCTGATAATTGGCTTCCTAACTGCCTTCCTGATCGGCATTTCAGTATTGTGTTTTTTTTATCTTTCCGGAAAACGAACATTCAATTACCGTTATCTGATAGCAGGAATTCTGTTAGGTGTACCGAATTACTTTTCTATTTATTATCTGGTCAAGGCACTTCAAAGCAATTCAATGAGCAGTTCAGCTATCATTCCCATAAATAATATCGGCGTCTTATTTGTTGTCAGCCTGTTTGGCATTTTTGTTTTCAGGGAAAAATTGTCGAAGCTCAATTATCTTGGTTTAGTATTGACAATAGTTGCCATTCTGCTGATTTTTTTTGGCGATAAAATATAAGCATCCCCTGATCGAAAAGAAAACAACATATAGAACCATCGAACAACCAAGTGTTGCAGAATTCAAAGATCGAGGAAGTAAATTTCTTGCCTACGCGGTTGAAGTTACGAATCTGGAAGAAGTGAGACAGCGATTGAAGCGATTGAAAGAAGAACATCCAAAGGCTGTCCACTTCTGTTATGCTTTCCGTATTGGCACTGATGGCAATTTATTCAGGGCAGCTGATGACGGTGAACCTTCAGGAAGTGCGGGCAAGCCCATACTAGGGCAGATAGACAGTGCCGGGCTAACAGATATCCTGATCGTCGTCGTTCGTTATTTCGGCGGCACCTTGTTAGGTGTTCCGGGATTGATCAATGCATACAAAACAGCGGCACAAGAGGCTCTTCAGTCTGCTGTTGTCATTGAAAAGAACATTGAAGCCACTTACTCTTTAGAGTTTGCTTATACCCTGATGAATGATGTGATGCGGGTATTAAAACAGCATCATGTGCGTATTATAAAGAATGAAATGACCTTATTCTGTGAATTCGAGATACGTATCCCATTAACTGAAATGAATGAGTCCATTGATAAATTAGGAAAGCTGCGGGAGGTTAAATTGAAAGCCCTGAGTTAGATAATCAGCTCCTTATTGACAAATCTACATGTCTGCTGCTTAGGCCATAGCTGATATCCTAGAAACCAAGTCCGACATGCAGTTGTATCATCTGATTTTTCCATTCAGATGCATTTCCTGTAACAGTTTCAAGGTTGCTCATGTTATTGATACCTGAGATATACCTTATACCGATATTCGGGTGAACAGCCGCATTCTTACTTCCAAACTGGAACCACAAACCTCCAATCAGATTGAAATTTCCTGATTGAATAATTCTTACACCGCTTTGGAGTATTTTGTCCTTATCAATCACATTGACACTGGCCGAATATTGCGGACCGCCTTGTAGCCAAAGAAACTGTGCTAATTTGATATTTATCAACAACGGAATAGAAATGTTAGTGAACCGGAAGGTCCCTTTTTTAAAGCTGTCGGTCCCTTGATTCCAATATTTCTTGTACAGTCCATAGAACGTCGAATCAGTGGTAATTGTATTCTGCGTCCAAAGTGCCTCAATTTGAATTCCAAGCCGATGTCTGTTTGCATAGGCAAAAATCCCGGCATGCGGATCCGTACTGTAATTATCTTTCCATTCAGATGCGTTGACCTTATTGAAATTCAAACCGGCCTTACCGCCGATTCCGAAATCAAACCCGAATTTTTCTTTGGCGTCTGCCGAAAACATTCCACAAACGATGGCTACGAAGAGGAGAATCTTTTTCATATTGTAAAAATAACAATATTTCATGGAATGACAGGATTCCTAATTAGAAAGTAGCACGATCATGTCAAAGCAACTTTTTGGTTGCATGCATTCGCATTTCTTTTACAACCATAAAAGCTCACCCCGAACGAATCAGGCTCCAAAGGCACACCTCTTGAAAAAAGAATTCGATGCTTGGCTGATTAAAGCTGGATGGTATTACATTTGTGACAAAAATTGAACAGGTATGATACTTTCAGATAAACGTATATTAGAGGAGATTGGAAAAGGCACCATAAAAATAGTACCATACGACAGAGAATGTCTTGGAAGCAACTCATACGATGTGCATCTTGGAAAGCACCTTGCCACCTATATTGATAAGGAACTCGACGCAAAAAAGCACAATGAAATCGTGCATTTCGATATCCCGGAGGAAGGCTTCCTATTGCTTCCGGGTGATTTTTATCTGGGTGTTACCGATGAATACACGGAAACCCACGAGCATGTACCCTTCCTCGAAGGCAAATCAAGCACAGGCAGATTGGGTATCGATATCCATGCAACCGCCGGTAAGGGTGATGTCGGATTTTGTGGAAACTGGACTCTTGAGATTTCTGTCAAACAACCTGTTAGAGTATACGCCGGCATGCCGATTGGTCAACTCATTTATTTTCCTGTGGATGGAGAAATTGAAATCAAATACAATAATAAAGCGGGCGCAAAGTACAGTGGACAACCCAAACGCCCGGTAGAAAGCATGATGTGGAAGAATAAGTTCTGATAATATTCCTGATATCATGCAATCGGACCGCAACCGGCTTGATAGATATGGCCGGTTTGATATACATCTCAGTACTTTCTTGTCAGGCATCCTCTAAATAAAATAGGTTAAACCCCATCGGCTTTGTAAATTTGCCCCATCTAAAATTTTCGTTACACAATATGAAAAAATCGAACATAGTTGCATTAGTTGTCATCGCTGTCGCACTCGCGGCCATACTTAGCATGGTAGGAGATTTCAGCAGTTATGAGACTTTTACCACCGCAGAACAAAAACCCGGCAAGGAATTCCAAATCATTGCCAAACTGGATACGGTCAAATACAAAATGATGTATGATCCTATCAAAGACGCCAATCATTTTACTTTTTACGCCAAAGACGAAGCAGGACAATTGAAGAAGGTTGTGTTTAATGGTACTAAACCACAGGATTTTGAACGCAGCGAGAAACTTACCATGACGGGCTCCATGCAAAACGGAGAGTTCAGATGCAGTAAGATTCTTATGAAATGTCCTTCCAAATATAAAACAGATCAGGTAGCAGTGGGTAAACCAAGCTAAAGACCGAGTGCCTTATTTCTAAAATCAAAATACATACTAATTGGAAACCCAATTTCTAAACGAACATTTATTGCCCGGTAAGATTGGTGAATTGTTGACCATTCTCTCTTTTGCCGCATCGATAGTATCCACTATTTCCTATTTTCTGAGTGTCCGGTCACGTTCCGAAATTGACAAGAACAGCTGGAAGAATCTGGCCCGCTCATCATTCTTCGTGCATGCAGGCAGCGTGTTCGGGATATTCATCACCCTCTTCTACATCATCTTCAATCATTATTTTGAATACAATTATGCCTGGACCCATTCGTCGAGAGAATTGCCATTCAAATACCTGCTTTCCTGTTTCTGGGAAGGACAGGAAGGAAGCTTCCTGTTATGGACAACCTGGAATTGTATTTTGAGCTTTTTTGTCATCGGTAAGAATAAAAAATGGGAAACTCCGGTAATGAGTGTTGTCGGTTTGACACAGGTGTTTCTATCTTCCATGTTGTTAGGTCTGTATTTTTTCGGTGAACGAATAGGAAGTAACCCTTTTATCCTTCTGCGTAACCAGATGGCAGGTGCTCCAATTTTCCAATTGCCAAATTATATGTCTTCCATTCGCAATGGGAATGGATTGAACCCCTTACTTCAAAACTACTGGATGGTGATACATCCTCCTATTCTTTTTCTTGGCTTTGCCTCCACTGTCTTTCCTTTTGCTTATGTGGTAGCGATGATGTGGAAAAATGATTATGAAGACTTCATTCCGAACGTATTGAAGTGGTCTTTATTCAGTGGTATGATACTTGGCACCGGCATAATGATGGGAGGCGCTTGGGCATATGAAAGCCTTAATTTTGGAGGTTACTGGGCTTGGGATCCTGTTGAAAATGCATCATTGGTTCCGTGGATCGTCATGGTCGCCGGCCTCCATGCCTTGATGATTTATAAATCTACAGGCTACTCACTCAAATCTGTTATTCTGTTTTTTATCATATCTTTTTCGCTAGTCTTGTACTCGTCCTTCCTAACGAGAACTGGCATCTTAGGCGAAACATCCGTACACGCCTTTACCGGCGAAGGGGGTTCCCTATTTTATCATTTATTATTATTCCTTTTCGTGTTCATGTTGATCGGATTCATCTTATTTATCAGGAATATCAAGAGGATACCCGATCTCAAAAAAGAAGAAGAAGCCCTGAGTTCCAGAGAATTCTGGATGTTTATCGGTGCTCTGGTACTGATGATTTCAGTTGTTCAGATCACCTACACCACATCCATGCCTGTGTGGAATAAGATGTTTAACACAAAACTTGCCATCACTGACCCGGTTGCTCACTATAACAAGATTCAAATCTGGATAACGATGTTAGTCTTGCTTGGTACAGCTTCCGTATATTATTTGAAGTTCAAACAATCAGCTATCCGTGAGGTGCTTATGAAACTGGCCATACCTTTCATACTGGCTGTTATTTGGACTGGTTATGTAGCTTATTTGCAAGAATTGAAATCTGCTCCCATCGTGGCTTTGATGTTCATGGCTTTCTTCTCGATACTTGCCAATTTCTTTTATATTCTCAGAACATTAAAATGGAATGCCATCAAATGGGGTGGATCAACGGCTCATATCGGTTTTGGTCTGATGGTTATTGGCATTATTCTTTCATCGTATAACAAACAGGTTATTTCCGTGAATCGATTAGGTGTTGATTTACCGATGGGAAAACAGACAGTAGAAGAGAACATGAAAGAAAGCAGGGAAAATTTATTGTTGTTCAGAAACATGCCCATCACTATGGCTGGCTATACTTTGACCTATACAGGTGATACTGAAGTGGGACCGAATCATTATTACAGGGTAAAATATCAAACTCGCCAAAATGATACCGGTGCCATCAAAGAAGAATTTATTCTGCAACCTAATGCCCAGATTAACCCTAAGATGGGATTGATTTCAAGTCCGGATACCAAGCATTATCTAACTCATGATGTATTTACCTACATCACCTCGACGGTTGATAAATCGCAGATGAGAGATACCGTCAGTTATACGAGCAAAACCCTGAAATGGGAGATACGGCCTTTTTTTCTTCAGGATTCATGATTTTTGAAGGATTTAATACGAAAGTCACCTCAAAAAATTACATACCGCAAACAGGTGATTTAGCAGTCAGTGCCAAACTAAAAGTTTATAATCTTGAGGGGGTCGCCAGAAATGCCTCACCGGTTTATGTGATCCGTCAGCAGCAGGAAGAATTGATTGAGGACACCCTGACAGCAAATAATCTTTTCACCCGTCTGGTGAAAATCATTCCTTCTGAGAATGCGGCAGTCATTGAATTCAAACAACCAAGTGCCATGAATGATTATGTGATCATGAAGGCCATCCTTTTCCCTTATATCAACGTCTTATGGCTCGGAACTGTGGTCATGATTTTAGGTTTCTTACTCAGTTTGTATAAGAGAATTAAAACAAAATAATTTGTTTAAGGAATTTTTTATATATATTTACCTTGTAAAAAATTATTTTTAAAAACATCAAATACGCCCTTTTGCAGGCTTCTGAACAAAGTAAATCTGAAATAGCGTATTCACCTGAATAAAAACAGGGAAGCCGATAAAAAACTAATTATAGACAAATGAAACGAATCATATTTACTACACTGGCTACGTTGCTTGTTTTCACAGCAGTTTTATTTAATGGATGTAAACATGATAAATGTGAGCAGGTCAGTTGTGCGTTTGGTGGCGTTTGCAAAGATGGTAATTGTTTATGTCAGACAGGCTATGAAGGAGATCATTGTGAAACTATCACCCGTGATAAATTCAAAGGTCAATGGAATGTAAATGAAGATGGGACTCTTTCTTCTCCTGCTCAATATACAACCAGTATTGAAAATGGCCCAATTATCAATCAGGTGGTTATCAAAAATTTTCAGAATTTCTATATGTCAGAAAGCGTTTTGGCTGTTGCATTTAAAGATACATTGACCATACCGTTGCAAGTTATGTCTGATGGCAGTAAAGTTGAAGGATGGGCTACCATTACGGATACCAATCCATTGAATCAACATTACTATCAGCATGCAGTAATGACCATGTATTATAAAGTCACCAGCAGTGACGGTTTACAAGTTAACCAATATGGCTACGGTGGTTCAGGTCCTTCACTTTGGGCTAAATAATTTTTTTTTCTCATTTCGTTCTTATTCTATCTCATTAATTCCGTTTTTATTGATGGGTAGTTTTGTCTAATCAATCTCCTTATTTCTTTTACTCCACCCCTTGCTTAAACTCTATTAATGCAATCCATATGCCCATGAGCAAAGCATACCATTTGTTACTGCTTTGCAGATTGGCATATAGCTTACAAGACATCACATAAGCTATCCTTTTATCTTCAATAAATTTTAAAATCGGTTCACTACAAATACCTCTTTCCGCTCTGAATAAACCTACCTTCTTATTTTTTAGAATACTTAAGGTCTCTTCAGAAAAATGAATTCAGTTGCTAACACTACGGCTTGTATTGGCGATTCGAATCCAACAGTTGACAACCCTTTTTATGTTATTCATAAGATCAAATAATGGATGATGGTTATCTGTATTCCAATGGGCTGCACCTAAGATAGACGATGTATGGCTTTCATCAGACGTGATTGCCTTGTACAAACTCTGTAGAATACAAACGCAACGTCGAACACCCCGTTGATAATAGCTAAGAGCCACTAAATTCAGCCCTATGATTCAGGCATCGGATAAAATTGGGTTAGCTGAAATTTCTATTTTGATTAATGATTCAACAGTTCTTCGATGGCTATTTCAACTTTTTCTGTACTTGGAAGCATCGCTTGCTCTAGTATGACATTCATAGGCACAGCCGGAAGATCCATTGCACCCAATGTTTTAACCGGTGCATCAAGTTGATAAAAACAGGCTTGTGAAATACGACAGGCCAGAGCCTCGGCAAATGAATTGCGTAATTGTTCCTCTGTCAGCACCATACATTTGCCATGTTTTCGTACTGTAGAAAAAATCAATTCTTCATCCAAGGGATAAATAGTACGTATATCAATCACCTCAACAGACCCTGTATATTTTTTAGCTGCATTTTTCGCCCAATATACACCCATACCATAGGTGATGATACAAATGCTGTTTCCTTCCTCAATCTGATCTTCATCTGCCTGCAATACAGACAACCCTTTTCCTAAAGGAAGGATATAGTCTGAATCCGGCTCAATAGTTTTGGCTTCTTCAGTTCCCGGCACTTTACTCCAATAAAGCCCTTTATGTTCAAGCATCACCACTGGATTCGGATCGTAGTAAGCTGCCTTCAACAAACCTTTCAAATCAGCCGCATTCGATGGATAACAGACCTTGATACCTTTTATATTGGCAAGGATAGATTCTACACTCCCACTATGATAAGGGCCTCCTCCGCCATAGGCTCCGATTGGCACTCGTAACACCATGCTGACCGGGAACTTGCCGCAACTGAGATAGCAGGATTTTGAAATTTCTGTCACTAACTGATTAAAGCCCGGATAGATATAATCGGCAAACTGTACTTCTACGAACGCCTTGATACCGACTGCACTTAACCCAATCGTACTTCCAATGATATATGCTTCCTGAATGGCTGTATTGAAAACCCTGTCATCGCCAAATTTATCTGCCAGAGTTGCCGCTTCTCTGAAAACACCACCTAATCGTTTGCCCACGTCTTGTCCGTAAAAAATACATTCAGGATGAATACGCATGATTTCCTCTATGGCATGAAGTGCTGCATCTACCATCACCACCTTTTCTCCATGCACAGGCACTCGAATTCCTTTCTCTTCAGTAACAGGAGTATCGGCAAATACAAATTTGCCGGCATTGGCCGGATCAGGCTCCGGTGATGCGACAGCCTCAGCAAACTCACGCAACACAAACTCTTTCTCTTCTTGTTCTATCCTATCTAATTCACTTTCAGAAACACCGTGTCTCAGTAGTTCTTTCTTCAATTTAGGTCCCGGATCATTTTTCCGATGTTTAGCCATATCTTCTTCCGTCCGATACCATTCCTTACGCACACCACTTGTATGATGTCCCAATAAAGGCACTCTGGCATGCACCAGGATAGGTTTACGATTTTCGCGCACATAATGGATTGCATTCTCAATCACTTCATAGCTTTCCTCAAAATCGCTTCCATCTACCTGCAAACGTTCTATACCCTTGAAACCCTGAATAAACTCATATGCATTCATGGTACGTGCTTCGTCGCTACTCACACTGATACCCCAATCGTTATCCTCAACCAAATAAATAATCGGCAATTGTTGTAATGCAGCAAACTGAAACGCTTCACTTACCTCGCCTTCTGTAACACTGCCATCTCCGAAACAACAAACCACGACAGGTTTATGCTCCACGGAAGCTATGTGACCGGAGATTTCAGGATCTGCAGAACTGATTGAAGCCTTTTCTATATACTGGATGCCTTGCGCGATACCGGTTGTCGGTACTGCCTGCATTCCGGTAGCACTGCTTTGGTGGATGATCTTGGGATAATTCTCCCTTCTTGAATTCGGATGATTATAATACTCACGCCCACCGGTAAATGGATCATCTCCTTTGGCGAGCAATTGTAGCATCATTTCATAAGGCCTCCAACCCATACCCAGCATGATACTTTCATCTCGGTAATAGGGACTGACCCAATCGTAAGGCTTCAATTGAAAAGCAAGTGCCAGCTGTATGGCTTCATGACCTCGTGAAGTACTATGAACGTACCTGCATATCGGTCGGTTATCCTCATAGGTCTCTGCCATCGCTCTGGCAGTCATCATCAATCGGTAAGCCTTCAATGAAAGTTTTGTATCCATCCTTGTAAAGTGTGCGCAAAGATACCTTTTGGAGTGCGACGAAGGAAGGAAAAGATTAAAATTTATTGATCTTTGAATGTATGAACGATTTGTCTGTCAACATTATCTCGCTTAGTAAGTATTGAGCTACTATTCGATGATATCACCCCAAACAATTTTGCAGAAAGAGGTAATATTCAATGTTATACTTTGTAAATAATAGACCAAAGGCCATATCGATCTATCGACTACCTCTTGCTGTTCAATTGGCTTTTTTTACCTCATGAAGCCAAATAAGCTGCAGGAAAATTTAAACGAAACACAAAAAGCTTAATAAAGAATAATACATGCCAGATCCAGATTTCAAATAATGGTTGCGAAACCTATTAAATAAAACAGACTTAACAAACGGCCACTTCTCCTCCATTTGAAATAATAAAACTTGTTTTCCTTCATTCATTCTAATATCATAAAATCATATGACAATTCAGTATCAACGCGATCTGACATCATAATATCACAATTGATTCATACTGTGAATCAGTTCTTGACATTAACATTAAAATTTTTAGGTCGTTTATGAAAGCTTTATCATCGATTCCAGTGCGATGGCTTTTGGAAATAGAATATTGTTTTCCAAATGGATATGAAGATGAAGATCTTGTTCAAATTCATCTAACTTGGCATATAAGGCTCTAAAGGTATTACAGGCCCAATCTGGAGGGGTGTATTTATTACTTAGCACGTTTATCTCCTTTAGCAAGTTGCCTACAAATTCATGCTCTTCCTGCATCATTTGGATGGGGTTGAAGACTGACCCAAAATTCGATTCGTTCAATTCGACATGCTGATTTTTCACTGTCACTAAATACTTGATATAAGGGAACAAGATCATTTCCTCCTTCCTCATATGTGAGGTTAGATCTCCTGCAACCTGTTTACACAGGAGTGCAATTTCAAACAAAACCGGATGACCTGTCCCGTGTACTTTAGCGACTTTCGCTGCATATTCATCGATAAGACCAAGCGATTCGACCACATAGGAATGATGAGTATTCACGATATAATCGACAAGAAAATCCAGTTCCCAACGATTGAAATTCTGTGACGGCAAGCCGAAATCACTAATACTTCTCAAATCCTGAAGCAGAAGGCCAAGATCTATCTTTTGTTTTTCGCAGGCTTTTTCGATAGACACACCTCCACCACAACAAAAGTCTATCCCATATTTCTTAAAAATATGTGCAGCTTGGATATTTTCCGAAACAACATCGGACACTTTTAATTCCTGATTGACATTCATAATTATTTATTTTTACTATACTACTTTTTAACGTATTGACTTACCCTATTTGAACATTCAAATCCTAACTAGTTCATTCAGCTATCGCTGTCCGCATTTTGCATAACATAAATTTCAGTATATGTACGAACCCATGATGATTAAGATGATAACCGACCTGCCTGTTGGTTTTATTCACAAGGCAAATCTATACACTTTTTTATAATTAAACACCTATTTGTCTTTTTTTATTTTCAAAAGACTCCATTTTATGAAGCATTGAATCAAACAACCTACCCTTTAAATATTTATTTCAATAACTATCCGTATATCTGCACCAATGCAAACCAAGAAGTTGTGAGAACGGCAATAAACAATCAATCGAATGTCGGGTGCTTGAAGAATTGCCAATTGTATCTGAATGTATATTCATTCATCTAGTTTTGCGTATACTCCTTCTTGACATGATGTATCCCCTTAATTTTCTTTTTCCGTTACTAATTGCGATATGTACCCATGGAAAGGCTTCACATACCTATTTCTTATCCGTATTAATTTTTGTTTGATGCTATCTTGCAATACCATTAAGGGGCGAATAGTATCGTCGTCCATGGGTCATTGCTGTTGCACTATGATGCTACATTTTAGGTGCTTCAAATGCGACATCCTTCTCAGAAAGAGATTGGACGACAGTCATCTTTAAGAACCTGGAGTGAGTCTGCTTTGTAATCACGGCGACTATACCCTTTTCATTTTGATCTATTCCCTTGTAAGGTTTATATACTGATGTACTTTTGCGGATTATCATTCGTTTTTTTCGTATCCGCGACTTAAACATTCTTCAGCGAATTTGCGACGCTCCGTTTTGGCTTTATTTCTTTCTTCAGCTGGCAATTCGCAGGTAGGAAAATTCGTCAATAACAAGCTTCACTAAATGCAATGTAAAAGTTTCCGATTGCCTCTGAGTTTGTTAATTTACACTAACTCTCCTTCCAGATCGTAATCGTAGGCCTTAGTTATTTTCACCTGAACAAAATCACCGGGTTGCAATCGCTTCTTCGTATTGATGATCACTTCATTATCGAC
This sequence comes from uncultured Bacteroidota bacterium, assembly GCA_903875055.1. Taxonomy (GTDB): domain Bacteria; phylum Bacteroidota; class Bacteroidia; order Chitinophagales; family Chitinophagaceae; genus OLB11. Next base: position 10,415 of record CAIQUX010000012.1, on the reverse strand, counting down.
TTCCACACTATCGAATTCCGTTCGGCCGATATAACGTCCAGCCTCCTTCTTATCGATGATTACTTTGAAAACCTGTCCGACTTTCTCTTCATTCTTTGCAAGGGAAATATCCTGTTGCACTGCCATGATCTCTTGGGCACGTTCTTCTTTAATCTCATCCGATAGATTGTCATCTAATTCAAAAGCTGTGGTGCCATCTTCATGCGAGTAGGTAAACACACCTACCCGATCGAATCGTACTTCTTCCAGAAACGCCTTCACATCATCCACATCTTCCTGTGTTTCGCCTGGGAATCCTGCTATGAGCGTCGTACGAATGCATATCTCAGGAAGCACCTTACGGATATCGGTAATCAAGTCAAGAATTTCTTTTCGTGTGATTTGTCGCTTCATGGCCGTCAGCATATTGTCTGAAATATGTTGAAGCGGCATGTCGAGATAATTGCAGATTTTAGGTTGCGTTTTGATCACATCGATAATATCCATCGGGAATTTATGCGGGTAAGCATAATGCAATCGAATCCATTCGATGCCTTCGATTTCGCAAAGGGCATTCAATAGTTTCGCCAAGGTGCGTTCTTTATAAAGGTCCAATCCATAATACGTCAGTTCTTGTGCAATAAGCATGATTTCTTTCACACCTTTCTTAGCCAGCGCCGTTGCTTCCGTCATCAGGTCTTCGATACTCTTCGACACATGTTTGCCTCTCATCAAAGGGATAGCACAAAACGAGCAAGTACGGTTACAGCCTTCCGATATTTTCAAGTAGGCATAATGGGAAGGCGTGCTTAACAGACGTTCGCCCACCAATTCAGCTTTATAATCGGCATCGAAGGCTTTCAGGATATTGGGTAATTCCATGGTTCCGAACCAGGCATCCACGCCCGGAATTTCAGATTCCAGATCGCCTTTATATCGTTCACTCAGACAACCCGTGACATAGACTTTTTCAAGAAGACCTTCTTCTTTCAGGGCCACATGTTCGAGTATGGTATTGATACTTTCTTCCTTGGCCTTATCGATAAAACCACAGGTATTGATGATGGAGATATTATAATCCGGTTTTACACTTTCGTGTTTCACATCGATGCCGTTGGCCAGCAATTGTCCACTCAATACTTCACTGTCCACCATGCTTTTACTACAACCTAAAGTGGTGATATTGACGATATCGCGATGGAGTTTTTTTGATTTCAAAATGTATTGTTTACTGTTTATTTATTTTGTTTGATAGCTTTTGCTATTCGTATAACGTATCAAGGAATGACTTGTGTGTAAATTGATTCTGATCTGTAAGTCGTAGTCTTATTATTTGAAAATGTCTTTTAACTCGATCGCCAATCCTTTGAAAAGAACACTTTCTATCGTCTCATCATCAAAGAATATTTTTTTGAGTTGGTATTTTTTTGCTTTCAGAACATAGAGCATGATATTTTTTTCCAACGGATTGGCTATCCAATATTCGCGAACACCGCTTTCTTCATAAAGATCGTACTTGGTCTTCATTTCTCGTTTAGAATTACCGGGACTCACTATCTCTACGATCAAATCAGGTGCGCCGATACAACCTCGATCATCTAATTTGGCCGAATCGCAAATCACACATAAATCCGGTTGAACGACTGTGTATACTTCACGGTCTTCTTTCGATTTTTTTATATCAAGAAGTCTGACATCGAAAGGTGCATCAAAAAACTGACAAGGATTCTTTTTGAAGTAGTTGTACATTTCTCCTTGTATGGTTCTAGAAACGGCCTGATGATTAGTGCCTGGAGCAGGACTCATTTTTTGAATCCAACCACGAATCAACTCGACCCTTTCTTGAAAATGCCAGGTCAGATAATCGGCATACGAATATCGTTTGGTCAAATCTAACTGACTGAGTTTAGTAATGGGTTTCACGTCGCAAAGATAGTTTACAAAGAGTAAGCGTTAAATAGAAATTCTGTTTGTAAGATTACTTAGTTCTTCAACGAAAACAGGCTGTCTACAAATTCATATTTGTTGAATACCTGCAAGTCCTGCATTTTTTCACCCACACCTACATACTTCACCGGAATCTTGAATTGATGCGCAATCGCCAACACCACACCACCTTTGGCTGTGCCGTCGAGTTTGGTAATGGCCAGTGACGTCACATCAGTAGTCTGCATGAATTGTTTGGCTTGCTCCAAGGCATTCTGTCCGGTGCTGCCATCGAGTACGAGTAAGACTTCATGCGGTGCATCAGGAATGACTTTCTGTATCACACGTTTAATCTTATTCAGTTCATCCATCAGATGCGCTTTATTATGCAAACGACCTGCCGTATCGATAATGATCACATCGCTTCCTTTGGCCACACCGCTGTTGACGGTGTCGAAAGCTACAGAGGCAGGGTCGCTTCCTTGTTCTTTTTTTACTATAGCTACACCCACACGTTCGCTCCAAATAGTCAACTGATTCACAGCCGCCGCTCTGAACGTATCGGCAGCGCCTAATAAGACATCCTTGCCTGTTCGTTTGAAATTATAAGCCAATTTGCCGATGGTGGTGGTTTTTCCAACCCCGTTGACACCGACGACCAGTATCACATACGGTTTTTTGGCAGGCAGATCGAAGTTCTGATATTCCTGCGATGGAGCATCTGCCAGCAAGTTGGCCATTTCTTCCTGAAGGATACGGTTGAGTTCGGATGTGCCAAGATATTTATCTTTTGCAACACGGTCTTCGATTCGTTTGATGATTTCGATCGTAGTGGCTACGCCTACATCGGCCATGATGAGCGCGTCTTCCACAGAATCCAGCACTTCGGCATCGACGGTTGATTTACCCGCAACGGCTTTGGTGATTTTGGAAAAGAAACTTTCTTTCGTTTTCTCCAGACCCTTGTCCAAGGTTTCCTTGGCAACTTCCTGTTCCTTATTTCGTTTAAATAACTTGTCGAATAACCCCATGTGCTTGTGAAAATACTGATTGGGTGCAAATATATGTATTTGTGCCGTGTTTAGACAAGATAAAAATTAGGTGAAAAGTAAGGCTGTTATTACTCTCACGCAATAGTAACAGACAAATCGGAGGCATTCACCAGTACATCGAAAGCAGAATCTTAGAATTCGGATTGCCGGTTTCTGCATCATACGAATCGTCAGCCAATAGCCCTATTTCATGCCTAACCAAGCCAACGCATTGCTGACCAGAAACTTCTCTTCGGTTTCTTTTCCTAAGTGCAGACTTTCTATCAATTCACCGGGTCTGTGTTCGCCCAGCGGAAAAGGATAATCGCTTCCGCAGCAAATCTTGTCTGAGCCTACCACTTTGTGCAATAAATGAAAGGCATCTTCATCATGTACCAGACTATCGACCCAGAATTTACCCAGATACTCACGCGGATTGACAGGATTGTCAATGGCGCATAAATCGGGTCTCACTTTGAAGCCATGTTCCACTCGACCTACGGTAGCCGGAAAGGAACCGCCACCATGGGCAAAGGCGATACGCAGTTTCGGATATTTCTCCATCACACCACCGAAAATCAAACTACAAATGGCTCTTGACGTTTCGGCAGGCATGCCTACCAGCCAAGGCAACCAGTATTTCATCATCTCGTTTTCGCCCATCATTTCCCATGGGTGAACGAAGATGCTGCAATCGAGTTCCTGCGCAGCTTCCCAGAATGGGTCGAATTTCTTGTCGCTCAGATTCAGTTGATTGATATTGGAACCGATTTCGATGCCCGGCATTTTTAATTCGTTGACTATGCGTTCCATCTCACGGATGGCAAGATCGACATCTTGTAAAGGCACGGTTCCCAATCCGATAAATTTCTCAGGATAGAGATTCACACAGCCTGCAATATGGTCATTAAAGAATCGCGAGGTCTCGAGACCATGTTCAGGTTTGGCCCAATAATTAAAAAGGACAGGTATGGTCGAAAGAACCTGCACTGAAACGTCAGTGCTGTCCATCTCGATGATACGGTCTTTGGGTTCCCAGCAATTACTTTCTATTTCTCTGAAAAATTTGTCACCCTTCATCATCTTGGCGCAACAAGGCTTGTGATGTTCGAGATGTATGAATTCTCCGTAACCGAATTTTTCAAACCAGTTCGGAATCTTTTCAGGCATGATATGCGTGTGGATGTCTATTTTTTTTGCATGCTGAAGGCGTAAGTCGTAAGGCATAAGTGTGAGGCGTAAGTCATAAGGCATAAGGCGTAAGTCGTAACTCAGAAAGCCAATGCCGTATTTCGGTTATTTATGTAGTTTTAATCTTTAATGATTTTATAAGTCCGCGGATTATTTTTGAAATCTCGTCTGCTTGATTCAAAAGTATTAATTTATTTTCTTGTTGAAGGTAATTTAATTTTCCAGCTAAATGAAGCATGGACTTGATTTCACTGCAGGAATATGGATATAAACAGGAAACGCGCAAAATCAGCATCCGAAATTCTGTCAAAGCCTTCGGCAATATTATTTGAAATGGAAACCGCAGCATGACAGATTTGATGTTTGAATCCATGGTCTTTTGAAGTCTCAAAAGCGGCATAAATTTCAACTGCGAAATCCTGTGCTTTTTGCCATGCTATAATATCCTCAAATTTCTGAATAGCCATTCGTAATCGTGCTATTTAATTTCTTTATGTAATTTACTTACGCCTTATCCCTTATGCCTTACCCCTAATGCGCAAACTCCTCGTCATAATTCCCTTTGATCCTTTCGATCGGTGGATTGAAATAGCCGAATTTGACATGCGGAAATTCTTCTTTTACAATTTTCATCATCTGGTGTACACCATAACATTCACCCGTATCGGTCACTCCGATATTACCCAAATACCAATCAGGGTCGATATTGAAATTACGCCATTGTATGAGATTAAGTTTCGTGTACTCTATAGCTTTCAATAAGGCTTCCACTTCTTCGACATTGTCGGTCATGCCGGGGAATACAAAGTAATTGATCGAAGCCCAGCCGCCATTATCCGTCACCACTTTCAACGATTCTACAATATCCTCAAGCTGGTAATTATTCGGACGATAATAGGGCGTATAAATTTCCTTTCGGAAGGAATTCAGGCTCACACGGATACTGTTGAGACCTGCGTCCATCAGTTCCTTTACAGCTTTCGGGTCACTACCGTTGGTGTTGATATTGATACTTCCTTTTTGGGTATGCTTACGAATTTCGATGATGCTTTCCTTGATGGTCGGCCACATCAATAAAGGTTCGCCTTCGCAACCTTGTCCCCAACTGACGATCGGATAGGGTGCTGTTTCGAGATGAGGTACGGTATATTCCACAATTTCCTGAGCTGTGGGTCTGAAGGTCAGACGGTCGTGTGAGGAAACGATGGTTTCTTCTTCGGGCTGGAAGGAAATGCATCCCAGACAATTCGCATTACAGGCAGGTGAGGATGGAATCGGACATTCCCATCGACCGATGAAAAAATTACGGGCAGCGGGACAATGATAGGTATTACAACAAGTGTCGGCTAAATGTTTTACCAATCGATTGGTCGGATAGGCAGCCGTAAATTTAGCGACTCCTTCTTTAATCAGGTTGTCGTCATAACCACTTTTTTCCTGACGTATATCTTTTTCGATACGGATGGCAGTGACATAAAACTGATTATCGAACCAGGCGGCGGCCGTGTAGCAAAACAAAGGCAGCGTGGGAGCATCAGTGGCTGTTTCGTAAGGTGCCAAATACAAGCCGGTATAGGCGGGAGGCACAAAAGCAGCCACGGCCCAGCCTTTTTCACATAAACGCATTTCACCGCTGGCTACATCGATACCAATACCTCGGCGACCGGGAAGTTCGTATAAGTTGCCACCATCAGGCAATGGAATCCAGTCTTCCGTATCGACCGGCACAGCATCCCAACCGGTTCGGCCAAGTGCATACAGGCTGATGTCTTCAAAGATTTGACCCTTGCCATCGGAATAAAGGATATACGGAGATTGTGTAAGTTGCATGTGACGGAGATTGAAGCTGCAAAGATGAAGAAAAAGAAGAGTAATGGGAAATCGAAGTTTGGCAAAGGCGATTGTACCCAATTTCATGTGTTAATGCAAAGGACTAATTGACTTATATTGATGAATGACCTTCCTTTAATTTGATAATCTTTCTGTTTACAACAACCGTGTTTTTAAACAAATGAACGAATCAGTCGTATAACATAGGATATCTATAAATGACAAAACCCACCTATGAACTCGGAAGTTAACACGTGGGTTTTCTAAAGAATGATTCTCTTACTTCTTAGTCAGTTGTAATGAATAGGTTTTGTTTCCTATGATGGCAGTGACGATATAATTTCCGCTAGCCATACCTTTCAATGAAACCGGAATTGAGTTGCTGCCACTTAACAGAGTGGCATGTTGTTGCATGATTGTTTTTCCATTCATGTCACAGATATTGACCAATGCATCCGCTTGTTCGTTCAAGTTGATCAGTAAGGTTGTCATATCGTTACCTGGATTTGGATATAAGGAAATGACATTCGGAGTAGAAGGCACTTGATTTATACCTACCACAAATCCGTTTTGCACAGCCTTGTCGATGGTGCTTGATGATGCATTTTCAATTTTACCATCAGGCGCTATGATCATGCCAACGATATGCATTTTGTTTTTATTCCAGGCAGAGATATTAAATGAGAAGTTATGGATATAACTGCTACCTGCGACTACTGAGGATGGATACGCATTTGGTATACCCCAAAAATCAGGTGCTATGGCGCGTGACACGTGGTCGTAAGTCATCAGGGATGCGGGTACCGATGAGGGCAACAATTCAAAGCCACCCATGACACCATTGGCGCCACCGGCATATGCATTTGATTGATTGTAAGCTGCGGTCGTGCCTTTGACACTATCTTCGATTAACACACATAGAACTCTGTAATTGCCGCTTGCGTTGGCTTTGAAAGTGGTGGTCAGTGATACATCGAGTTGACCGTTCCCTGCATTGTAATTGGCACCGTTCAGTATTTTAGCAACCGGTGTCAAGATAATACGTGTCAAGAAATCGGCCTCGAAATTGGAAGGATCTATCTTAGGCAAACGATCGGTCAATCCGCTTGGGTAACCGGTGATTTTAGTTCCAATACCTGAATCATATGCCGGAACCGTCATCGGATCGCTGTTATGAACAGCAATACCCTGAAAGAATCCATTGTATTTGGCGTCCATATTTCGCAGCGCCACGGCACCACGTGGGCACCATTGGCACCAGGTTCCAGTGACTTCCTCACCTATCACCATTTTGTCGCTACCGGCAGTAATAGGTGTGAAGGTGATGGTTTTGCTGTCATCAGCTCCATCACCGTCAGTCAGTGATCCGTTCACATTCTTGATAGTGGCAATAAAGGTATTAAGTCCGCTGATAAGGGTTGCAGGTGCGGTGAGGTTCAATGAATAGGAAGCACCTGAGGCGATATTGACACTGTTCACACTCTGGTTGGTGATAGTACCATTGGCATTGAACGAAATGTCAAAACTGGTAATGGCATTCGTACCAAGATTGCGGATAGTGACTGATGCAGCACGTGTCTGCGTGACAATGCCGTTATCGATACCGACGATAGCCATGGCACCATTGGTAGCAGGCAATGTGTAAGGTGTATAATCATAATTGACATCGTCAATCCAGAAAGCATTGTTATTATCAGATGCGAAATAATCGATGGACGCGATTTGGAAGGTGCTGTTCTGGAATTTTCCTTTTGAGACACCATTCACAAAAACTTCCCAATCATTGGTATTCAGATTAGCCTGTAATTTGAATTCAAACCACACTCCCTGAGGATAGGTGGTTGTCAGCGTCAGTTTGGTAGCATCATCTATGTTTAAAGTCCCGTTTGAAAAAGAATAGTTCATGGCATAGGTCTGTCCGACGGTGCCTGTACCCTGATAATTAAAATAAGCCTTCTTCCCTGAAACGATTTTCATCCAATGTGTATACACGAAGGTTCCGGTATTATGAAGTCCGCCCAATGGTAAAATGATATCAGACGGTCCACCTGTGGTAGCCGTGGACGTAAAATAAAGAGAATTGCTACCGCTATGTGCGTCTGTATTGGCGACGTTGATGTCATCAGCACCACCTTGTGTACCACTCCAGGTTGTCCATGTTGGCGATTGAGGCCCTAAGGCTAAACCGACTGTATACGAATCAAAGTTTTCGTTGAACGAAACTTGACCATTGGCACCTGCAAAAAGACAAAGTGCCATGGATAGAAGTAGAAATTGCTTCATGTATGATATTTTTTTGCCAAGATAGCGTGCCATCAGTTATTATGCAAATTTGTCACCTTATACCCTTTTGGTCCTGAATTTGAGTATAGGGCATTATACTTCAAAAAATAAAATCTAAATACGCATATGGCTACAGGTAAAATCAATGTCTCCGTCGAGAACATCTTCCCCCTTATCAAGAAATTTTTATACAGCGATCACGAAATCTTTTTGCGTGAGTTGATTTCAAACGCCACAGACGCAACGGTTAAACTCAGGCATCTGTGCAATATCGGCGAAGCCAAAGTCGAATATGGCAACCCGATGATCGATGTGAAAATCGATCAGGAAGGTAAGAAAATCCATATCACGGATCAGGGTCTTGGAATGACAGCTGAAGAAGTAGAGAAATATATCAATCAGGTGGCCTTCTCAGGTGCTGAAGAATTTCTGGATAAATATAAAGATTCTGCCAAAGATGCAGGTATCATCGGACATTTTGGTCTGGGTTTCTATTCTGCCTTCATGGTAGCAGAAAAAGTGGAAATTTTTACGAAATCATATAAGGATGAACCTGCAGCCCATTGGGTTTGCGACGGAAGTCCTGAATTTACGTTGGAAGCAAGCGACCGAACCGAGCGAGGAACCGAAATCGTACTGCATATTGCCGAAGATTCGGTCGAGTTTCTGGATGAACACCGAATTGCTGATTTGCTGAGTAAATACAACAAATTCATGCCGATTCCGATAAAATTCGGCAACCGCAAGGAAATCATCAAAGAAGGTGAAGGCGAAGAGGCAAAAGATATCGAGGTAGAAGTAGACAATATCATCAATAACCCCAATCCGGCCTGGACCAAACAACCGACCGAATTGAAGGACGAAGATTATAAATCGTTTTATCGTGAATTGTATCCGATGCAATTCGAAGCACCCTTGTTCAATATCCATCTGAATGTCGATTATCCGTTTAACCTCACGGGAATCCTGTATTTTCCGAAATTGAGTCAGGATCTGCAATTGCAAAAAGACAAGATCCAGCTTTACCAGAATCAGGTCTACGTGACCGACAATGTGGAAGGTATCGTACCTGAATTTCTAACCATGTTGAAAGGTGTAATCGATTCGCCAGATATTCCGCTGAACGTTTCACGTTCGTATTTGCAAGCCGATGGTGCCGTCAAAAAAATAGCGAGTTATATCACGCGCAAGGTGTCTGATAAATTAAAAACATTATTCACCGAGAACCGTGAAGATTTTGAATCGAAATGGAATGATATCAAAATCGTTCTTGAGTATGGGATGTTGTCTGAACCTAAGTTTTATGAAAAGGCAGGCGACTTCTTCTTATACCCGAATGTCGATGGAAAATATTTCACCATGACCGAACTGAAAGAAGCCATTACCGAGAAGCAAACCGACAAGGATGGTAAACTAGTCGTGTTATACGCACAGAATAAAGATGCGCAGCATTCCTATATCGATGCGGCTAAAGAGAAAGGCTATGAAGTCTTGTTATTGGATTCCCCGATCATTTCTCATCTGATCCAGAAGCTTGAATCGGATAATGAAAACATGACTTTTGTGCGTGTCGATTCAGACCATATCGAAAACCTCATCAATAAGAACACTACTATCGTTTCGGCATTGTCTGATGAAGATAAGACCAAATTGAAAGCCGTGTTGGAAGATATCATACCAACTTCAACCTATACTGTTCAATTGGAAGCGATGGATAGTAAGGCTATGCCTTTCATGATCACACAGCCCGAATTTATGCGTCGAATGAAAGAGATGAGTGCGATGGGTGGTGGTAATATGTTTGGTATGGGCAAGATGCCGGACATGTATAATCTGGTGGTGAATACCAATAATGAACTCGCTAATAATATCCTTCACACGGAAGATAAAGTCAAGCAGGAACATCTGGTGAAGCAGGCGTTAGATTTGGCACGATTATCACAAAACCTGCTCAAAGGTGAGGAACTGACAGCATTCGTAAAACGAAGTTTTGAATTGATGAATTAGAAGGCATAAGTAGAAAGGGATAAGGCGTTAGGTAGTGTTTTAATGGACTATCTTGCGCCTTTTTTTTTGACGACATAACTTTGCTTATGTATATTTCAATTCGGAACTGAATTAACTATTTAATGGCAACCATATCTTTTTAGGAAGATCTCTTGGATTGATTACGGT
>CAIQUX010000011.1 GCA_903875055.1 uncultured Bacteroidota bacterium | reverse complement strand
AGCAATAACAGCAGCATATCAGCGACTTCTTGCAACACGTATATTTGGAATGGAACGACGTATACAACCAGCGGAACTTATTATAACTATACAACAGGATCGACAGGTTGTGCCGATACAGCTACATTGTTATTGACAGTGAACCACAGCAACAACTCTACTATATCTCAAACTGTATGTGACTCTCTGGTTTGGCTTGGCGGTACTTATACCGTAAACGGAACTTATTATTCTTATAGTACAGGGGCAACTGGTTGTATAGATACTGCTACTTTGAATCTTGTTGTAAATAACAGTAGTATTACTATTGAAACAGTATCAGCATGTGATTTGTACACTTGGGCTTTAAATGGTGTGACATATTCATTGAATGGAAGTTATTTGGTTTCTGGCACCACTCCGCAGGGATGTACTAATTGGCATACTTTGAATCTTAGTTTAGGGCATAGTTCATCAAATGGCAATTTTATCACAGCCCAATGTGAATCTTACCAATGGAACAGTTTAATATATACATCTAGCGGTTTGTATACTCATACATCAACCAATTTATCTGGTTGTATGAATACGGATACTTTGACATTGACAATAAATCATACTACGACAAGTACGTTAAATATCACCGCATGTAATTCTTATTTGTGGACCAATGGAGTTACGTATACCACCGCAGGTACCTTTACTTATACAAGCACAAATCAGGCGAATTGCGATTCAGTATTGACGCTTCATCTGACATTAAATAATGGTGTGAATATTTCCCCAAAAGTTATGCTCGAAGGTGCATTTGATCCTTCAACTGGTTGGATGAAAGATAGTTTAAGACAGGTCACACATTGTTTAAGCACTCAAATAGGTATTCCAGGTGTTTGTAATCCATTAAATGTTATTCCAAGTACTAGATTGAAATGGAGCGCGTTTAATGATTTAAGTTGTATTAATGACGGTGACACAATAATTGGAGGTGGTAATGTGGTTATTGCCAATAATATCATGTCAGTTTCTGGATCTAACGCAATAGTTGACTGGGTCTTTGTTGAAGTCCGAGATGGGAATGACTACAATACAGTGGTGGCTACAAAATATGGATTGGTGCAACGTGATGGTGATGTTGTAAGTTGTATCGATGGGGTATCCCCATTATACTTCTCATGTGTATGCCCGGGTAATTATTATGTAAGTATCAAGCATAGAAATCATCTGGGTGTGATGACAGGAGCAACAATGAATTTGTCTGCAATAACGAGTTCATTTGATTTCAGTGATCCGCTTTCAAATGTCTGGGTAAAAACTTCCGCTAGCCCTGGTGACATCACCAATACCCCAAGGCATATTATAGGCAGCAAAGCTGTACTGTGGGGAGGTGATGCTTTGAATGATAAAAATTCAAAATATAATGGTCTCGCAAATGATAAACAACAAATTGTGGCTGAGTTTAATAATATCAATACAAATACAATTCTTTATCAAGTTTATAGAAACTCTGATATGAATATGGACGGTAAGGTTAAATATAACAATACAGACAATGATAAGAACTGGTTGTTGAATTTGATATTGATATCTACAACTGGAACTTCGAATATAGCTACACAGAATAGTATTATTTCCCAGCATACACCAAACTAGTTAACCGAGGAACGTTGGACTTAGGGGCAACGTTCCTCGGTTTTTTCTACAATTTGTCGTCTTAAGCCAAACATAAAATTAAAAAATTATCATTGTCACACTTGGCCTTGTGACATCCCTTTACTAGTTTGTTGAACGACTAAACAAGACAGGGATCTATGAGTGATCAATCGCAAAGGATGCGAGAAACATTGTGAGCAAAACATGCAACATAATCTGAACTATTCGTCCAAGTTATGTGAACCTTGAGTCAACGGAAACTTCGTCGGTCTTGTATTCGGTCTCAAATGGTCGTCTTACTAGCGATATCATTTTTTGCAAAAACAGTTTAAAGCTCGTTTCAATATTATCTCTTCAACAGTTATTCTGGAGAACGGGGCCTTTTAATATCAAAATTCTTGTGATTCTGCCGATAACTTACCGATGCTGTCAAAAGTGCTGATATTAGTTCATCTTCATTTTTGTCAGTGCTACATTTAAAGTAATGGACATGACACGTAAGACTGTCAAAGTTATTCAATCAGAATTGATTGAAGGGTTGAACAAGATTACAGTGAAGGTGGGTGAGCTGGGCATGGATCAGTATGTGCTAAAAGTAGTTGATGACAAAGCGTTAAACTATGCTGAGATATTCATCAAGCAATGATATTTTGAAGGATATTTTACTTGAAAACAAGTTATAACAACCATGTTTAAACGACTGTATTGTTTAAAATGAACATTGGATCGAAGCTATTTAATATTCAATTTTACTGGCTATGAGTATTGAATATTATTTTGTTAAGCTTTTCTATTTTATTAAATCAAGAAGAAATAAAAAAACAACTGTTTTTAGTATAGAATTTAAATAAATGTGTTATTTTCGCAATACATTGAATTCTTTTACTACTTGTCTTGAACAAAATGGGTACATTTAGGCAACGGTCAATAATAAAATACTAATCCATGAGTACTACTTTACTAAAAAAATTATCATTCGGACTTTCTCTGTTGACTTTAATCCTTATGAGTTCCTTAGGATATTCCCAGACGGCCGGAACTTCTGTAACAATGACATTAACTAATGTCGTGCAGACTCTACCAACGGAGTTTACATATGATGTGATGCTTACTAACACAGGTACGACTGCATTATATCTAAGAGGATATGCCGCCGGTATTAATTTTGCATCTGGAATGGCAGGTACAGGCACCTTGACGCATTCTTTTGTGTCTCGTGATCCGGCACTCGCAACGATTCCAGTAGTTAATGCGGGCACGAATTTAGCACTCAACCATTTGCGAGTAACAACAATTAATGCATCTCCTGGAAGTGAATATTTAATGACAGCCGGGGTGCCGGTGCGATTAGCAACAATGAAAGTGACGAATAGCGTTGCATTTCCTGCTGATTTTAATCCAGCTTTTAATTTACAACTACTTAGCGGCGCTGCAGGTAAAACTCCATGTTTAGCGACATGTTATATCGGTACAGCAACCACTGCCAATAACTATGCGATTAATGGTCTTGTTAATTCTACTAGTTCAAGTACTTTACAAGCATTAATCGGTATCGTAAACACTCCATGCTTTTTTTTAAACCCATCTGGCGTGTTTAATGGCAATTCTACTACAACACCTGTGGCCTGTTTCGGTCAAAGCAATGGTTCAGCCTTGATTACACTTACAAGTACAGGTTCTGCAGCTCCAACTGGTACAGTTGGCACGTATACTGTAAATGGAGGTTCTAGTTTAGCATATTCTGGTAATCCATTTACTGTTTCAAATTTATCTGCAGGGACTTATTCAATTGCAGTTACCACTTCCTATGGTTGTTCGAAGACTGTAGTATCTACTATCACACAACCTTCGGCTGTGCTTAGTTCTTCTTTCAGTGCTAGTACTTGTGCTGCCAGTTATACATTGCCTTGGAGTACTTCGGTAATTGCTACAGGTTCTTATAATCACACTTATGTAAATGGGAATGGCTGTGATAGTATAGTGACTGCCCACATAACTTTTAATAATCCAAGTATCAATCTACCAACTACTGCCTCTGCTTGTACTTCCTATCTTTGGTCCGCTAACAATCAAACGTACACGACTTCCGGGACTTATGTTGCTTCTTTTATTAATGCAGCAGGTTGTGATAGTATTCGAACATTGAATCTTACAATCTTAACTGTCTCTACTAATCCGCCGATTCCTGTTACATCTTGTAACTCTTTTACATGGCCCATAAATGGGAGCATCTATACCGCATCCGGATCTTATGTAGCATCGTTTTTAAATGCTGCGGGATGCGATAGTAACAGAACGCTGAACCTTACAATCAATCATAGTACTTCATCAACGACCACTGTTTCTCAAGCTGGTAGTTATACTTGGGCCGCAAACGGAGCCATTTATAGTTCAACCGGGATTCATACAGTAACTTTAGTGAACTCTGCAGGTTGCGATTCAGTGACTACTTTAAATCTTACAATTACAGGAGCAGCTTTCACATTGTCAGTAGTTGAAGACATGCCGATTTCTTGTTTTGGAAATAATGATGGATCTGCATTGGCAACGGCTGTCGGTACAGGTTCTTATACCTATAATGTGGATGGTGGAAGTTTTACTAATACAACAGGTTCTTTTGGTGGTTTGACTCCAGGGACACATACAATTTGTGCTACTGATGGAGCGTTCACACTTTGTTCAACAATAACATTTGTTGATCCTCCGCCACTTGCCATAAGTTTTGTGATAGATTCGACAGTGTCTTGTCATGGGAATGACGGTCAAATCAGCGCTAACATTACAGGGGGGACTAATAATGTTCAACCATATTTGACTGTCTGGACAAATTCAAATGTGCCGCCGGATACCCTTAATAATCAATTTACTAATAACTACGACATTACAGTTTCTAATTTGCAGATAGGTACTTATCATTTACTTGTATCTGACGATAATGGATGCTCTTTAAGTAATTCAGTTTTATTGGGATTAACCCCTTCTGTTACAGTGACCGCAACTCACAGCGCCATTAATTGTTTTGGCGGTACATCAGTGATAACGGCTTCAGCAAATGGAGGTGAAGGCAGTAAGGTCCTTACAATCAGCGGTTTGCCTATCGCTGCAAATTATCCTGCGGGTATTTACACGGTTACGGCTACCGATACCAGAGGTTGCACAGGTACAACACTGGTCACTATCAGCCAACCATCTGCTATCGTTACAACAAGTAGTATTTCAGTTTGTAATACATATACATGGCCAGTGAATTCAGCAACGTATACAATATCTGGTGTGCATACTGTAACTTTTACAAGTGCCTCCAATTGTGATAGCACAGTTACATTAAATCTTACAATTAAAAATCCTTCAATTAATCCTCCATCAACAATAAGTGCTTGTAATTCATATACATGGCCAGTGAACGGAGTGACTTATACGAATAGCGGTGTAAGAACCGCTAGTTTTACCAATGCAGCCGGATGTGACAGTTCGTTTACATTAAATCTTACTATTAATTCAACTTCAAGTAATTCTACATCAATCACTGCAACATCATTCTATGTTTGGCCAGTCAACGGACAAACTTATTCAGTAAGTGGAAGTTACACGAATACTGTACTAAATGGAAATGGTTGTGTACATACTGATATCCTTAACCTGATCATTAACAGTGCGACATTTTATATAACCGATACGGTTATTCAAAATGTTTCATGCAAAAACAACAACGATGGTTTTGCACAGATTATCGGGCATGGTGGTGTCCCACCATATTCTTATGTATTGGATGGTGGTGTTCAATCTAACAACACAGGACTTTTCCATAATTTGACGCCTGGAATTCACGCTGTTTGTGCTTCGTCAGGTTTGTTGACTGCCTGTGATACACTTTTCATTAGTGAGCCAGATTCATTGCTTGCAGGATTCTGGGGTAACTTGGTGTCTTGCCAGGGTCATGATGGTTATCTTGAAATTCATATTCATGGAGGTACTTCAACAGATCCAATGTCATTTAATGGAGGGGTCGGTGGTGTTCAGGATTATTTAACCTGGTGGATGAATGCAGCTGGTGATACATTGAACGATATCCTGACTGATAACTTTGCCATACAGATTGGTGACACTTTAAACACTGGAAATTACCATGTACGAATTGAAGATGACCATGGTTGCTTTTATACTGCCTACGTTAATTTAGGCCAAGCACCTCCTGTAACGGTAAGTGCTTCAGCCGGTCCAATTCCTTGTTTTGGAGGTACCACAAATATTGTATTCTCAGGTACAGGCGGTATCGGCCTTTTTGACACTATTCCTCCTCCTGCTCCATATCCCAACCCTTCTACATTGACTTTTGATATAAATGGTAATGCAGTCTCTCCTGGAACTCCTTTCCCTGCAGTGGCCGGTACTTACACAATTACTGCAACGGACGCGAAACTATGTTCTGCCTCAACTGTGTTGACAATTACAGCCCCAACTGTTATAAGCACTACAATCAATCACACTAGTTGTAATTCATATTTATGGGCAACAACAGGTATTACTTATACATCGTCAGGAATTTATACTACGACCTTGGTCTCAATAAACAACTGTGATAGTATAGTCCATCTAAACCTGACTATCAATCACAGCAACACAGGCTCATCTAGTCAAGCGGCTTGTAACAGTTTAATTTGGAATGGTACTACCTATACGGTGAGCGGAGCCTATCTTCATACGTATACGAATGCGTCAGGATGTGACTCGGTACATACATTAAATCTGACTATCAATCACAGCAACACAGGCTCATCAAGTCAAGCAGCTTGTAACAGTTTGATTTGGAACGGCACTACCTATACAATTAATGGAGCCTATCTTCATACGTATACGAATGTGTCAGGATGTGACTCGGTACATACATTAAACCTGACTATCAATCACAGCAACACCGGCTCATCAAGTCAGGCTGCTTGTAACAGTTTGGCATGGAATGGCACTACTTACACAGTAAGTGGAGCTTACCTTCATACCTACACCAATGCGGCAGGATGTGATTCAGTTTATACATTAAACCTGACTATCAATCACAGCAACACAGGCTCATCTAGTCAAGCCTCATGTAATAGCTATGCATGGAACGGTACTACTTATACGGCGAGTGGGGCTTATCTTCATACATACACGAATGCTACAGGATGTGACTCAATACATACATTAAATCTGACAATCAATCACGGCAATACAGGCTCATCAAGTCAAGCGGCTTGTAACAGCTTGGTTTGGAACGGCGCAACCTATACAGTGAGCGGTGCTTACATTCATACGTATTCTAATGCTGCAGGGTGTGATTCGGTTCATACATTGAACCTGACCATTAATCATAGTAATACAGGTTCATCCAGTCAGTCTGCTTGTAACAGCCTTGCATGGAATGGTACTACATACACAGTGAGCGGAGCCTACCTTCATACTTACTCCAATGCTGCAGGGTGTGATTCGGTTCATACATTGAACCTGACCATTAATCATAGTAATACCGGTTCATCAAGTCAGGCTTCTTGTAATAGCTTTAGCTGGAATGGCACTACCTACACAACGAGTGGAGCCTACGCACATACGTATACAAATGCTGCAGGGTGTGATTCGGTTTATACTCTCACTCTCACCATTAATCATAGCAATATCGGTTCTTCCAGTCAATCAGCTTGTAACAGCTTGGTTTGGAACGGTACCACATACACGGTAAGCGGTGCTTATCTGCACACATATACCAATGCCGCAGGTTGTGATTCAGTGCATACACTAAACCTTACTATCAACCATAGTAATATAGGTTCTTCAAGTTTGGCTGCTTGCGATAGTTATGCTTGGAATGCTTCTACATATACTGCCAGTGGTGCCTATGCACATACATATACTAATGCAGCAGGTTGCGATTCACTACATACGTTGAATCTGACTGTTAACCACAGTTCCGTGAATACACCTACCAATATTACTGGTTGTTCATACACATGGCCTGTAACAGGTATTACGTATACCGCTTCTGGAGTCTATACTGCAACCTTCCAGAACGCATCAGGTTGTGACAGTTCATTTACATTGACTATCTCTTGTCCATTGCCTGTTACAATTACCCGATTTGTAGGTTACAAAGGAAGTTCTAAGGACATCCTAGAGTGGACATCAGGCACTGAATTGAACAATTCTTATTTCAATCTTCAACATGGTACTGATGCGATTAACTTCAATACGTTGGCTCAGGTTGCATCAAAAGCTCCGGGTGGTAATAGCTCAATCAATATTGATTATCGTGCCGAGAACCTTAAACCATCAGTGGGTCACAACTACTACAGATTACAGCAAGTCGATTTAGACGGTCATTCGACTTATGAGTCACGGATTGTTGATTTGATTTGGGATAATGACGGTAATTCTGTTACTATCTATCCAAATCCTACAGCTGATGTATTGAATATCGATTTGTTCACGAAGGAAGCTTCTAACACCAATGTCAGAATTAGTGATATCAGCAGTAGAACAGTAAAGAGTGTCTTGTTAAAATCAGTAGCGGGGATGAATAATGTAACAATTAGCTTGTCTGAATTGGCAAACGGTCTATATACCGTTCAAATATTCTCTGACGGCAAATTGTCATTCGTTGAGAAGGTTAGAAAGAACAACTAAAATGTACATTACTAAATAAAAAATGAGCCATCTGAAAAGATGGCTCATTTTATTTTATATTGGACTCAATGACTTGTGGTTTGTAAATTAATATAGCCCGCAACAGAGCATTAAACCCCCAAGGTTGCCCTTACAGTGGCAAGAACATCTAAGACCTCTTCTTGCGTATTACCCTCGGCATATACACGCAGAAGTGGTTCTGTGCCTGATGCTCGTATCATGGTCCAGCAATCGTTCGGTAATTCGTATTTGAAACCATCAATCAGATTAGTGCCAACCACATTGTACTTGCCAAAAGTGCTTATGCCCTTTTTGCATAGTTCAATGACACGTTGTTTCTCACTCTCTTGTAAATGAAGATCAGCACGTTCATAATAGAATTCACCTACCACATCATACACTTCGCGACAAAGGTCTTTTAGTGATTTGCCGGTAGCATTCATAAATTCATAGATGACAAGCCCGTCGTAGATACCATCGCGTTCCGGGATATGACCTTTGACACTGATACCACCGCTTTCTTCACCGCCAACCAATACATCTTCCTTCATCATGATCTGGCTGATATATTTGAACCCGATCGGTGTTACTTCACATGGGAGACCATAGATCTCACACATTTTATTGACTCTAAGAGTAGTTGATGCGGCAATGGCCACTTTGCCACTGAGGTTTTTATACTTATGTAAATAGTGGATCAACAATAAGATGATATGATGCGAATCGATATACTTGCCGTCTTCATCGTAAAGCGCTATACGGTCTGCATCACCGTCGTTGGCCAAACCGAACTTTAATTCAGGTGTCGTTCTCATCGTTTCGGATAATTCGAGCAGATTCTTGTGTAAAGGTTCTGGTGCTATCTTATTGAACGAAGGGTTCTCTTCGCAATGCAGAAAGACCGATTTAGGAAATAAGTGCTTCATCACATGCTGTCCGGCACCATACATGGCATCGTAGGCCATTTTGAAAGAAGAATTATTTAATCCCGGGATATCAAACTTCGTACAGATATAATCTTCATATTCTTTTTCCAGATTGACATATTCAAGTAATCCGGCTTTTTCGAACTCTTTAAGATCTCCTTTAATTTCTACTTCATGATCAGGAATTAATTGCTCTACTTCGGCAATGAGTTCAGGTGGTGTAGGTCCGCCATGAGCACCTTTGAGTTTATAACCGTTATACTCAGGAGGGTTATGGCTGGCAGTGATGACCACGCCCTGACTGGCTTTATAGGTCAGCACGCCAAAGGAAATCATAGGTGTACTGACGAAATCGGTTGGCGTATATACCTTGATGCCATGCGTACAGAAGATTTTAATAGCCGTTTCAGTAAACAATACCCCTCCAAATCGGCAATCGTGACCGATGACAATTGTAGGAGATGGATTACTTTGTTTAAGCCAAAGAGCCGTAGCTTCTGCCACGCGAGCTACGTTTTGAACTGTGTATTCCTGGGCGATGATGGCGCGCCATCCATCGGTTCCAAATTTGATGTTGAGCATACTTAGCTGTTTTTAGTGGTGCAAAGATAAAGACGAAAATGACAAGTCAGGATTATTTGCAACAAGCAGTCAATACATCAAAGAGGTCGATTTGTTAGTGGGGATTCATTATTGTTTGTATCTTGTTGCACTAAAAACCAAGTATGAATCGCGAGATACAGCAACGATTTATTTTGTTTTATGTATTGATTTTTTGTTCGATGTGCAGCCTTGGACAAACGATCGCTAAGCCATTTATTTCAGAGGATATTTTTCAGACCCGATTTTTTATTGAGAACAAGGGGCAATTTAATGCGTTCGATCAAGGCAAGTGTAAGGTAAAATATGCTGTCGATAATAATGGCGATCACGTGTACTTCAATCCGAATGGTGTAGTGTGGAATATCAATAAGATTGTGATGGATAGTATGGATAATGATGATGATAAGGAACATGGAGGAGCTACAGAAGAGGATCAAGAAAAACGCACTGTACTCGAAGACAATATCTCAATGAATTGGCTTGGAGCAAATCCAAATTGTACGATCGAAAGCGAAGGCAAGAGCAAGCATTATTTTACTTATGGCGAAGCTCAGTACAGCAGTTATGGATATGAAAGAATAACCTACAGAAATCTATACCCTGCTATTGATGTTGTGTATACTATCCCTGAAAAAGGGGGTATTAAGTATACGATCATGTTGCATAAGGGGGCAGATTTGGGTAAGGTGCGTTTTACGTATGCAGGAAGTGATGTACTCATCCGTCAGGAAGATGACAGGCTTATCATTCAGAATGATATTCGAGATTT
>CAIQUX010000010.1 GCA_903875055.1 uncultured Bacteroidota bacterium | reverse complement strand
GATCACCTTTCAAGGTGGCAGTATATATGAATACCTGGGTGTGCCTAAAAGTATTTATGTCAAGATGGTCAATTCACCAACGATTACACGTTTTGCCAAACGCCATATCTTCAATTCGTATACCTATCGTAATATCGGCAAGGAAACCGAAGTAGCTTAATACGAATCAATCCTTTTACTTAACTCTTGTTCTTGTATAAATAAAAAACATCAATCGGTCCGATTGATGTTTTTAAATGTTTAGGCAGATTGAAGATTACATCAATCGGCTGATCAATTCTTCTATTTTCAATCCTTCTGCTTCGGCTTTATAATTTCTAACCACACGATGACGAAGGATAGGTAAGGCTACCGCTTTCACATCTTCGATATCCGGACTGAATTTGCCATGCAACAAGGCATAGCATTTGGCGCCCAAAATCAGGTTTTGAGAAGCCCTCGGACCAGCGCCCCAGGAGATATAGCTGCGGGCAAGATCAGAACCTTGTTCGTTAGGTCGGGTTTTGTGCACCAGTCCTACTGCGTATTCCATTACATTATCAGGAACTGGTACGCGTCGCACCAAATGCTGGAAATAAAGAATCTCTGCACCCGTCATCACTTTAGGAAGGGTGGTTGTCTTATCGGTTGTGGTATTTTTTACAACACTCAATTCTTCCTGGAAGGAAGGATAGTCGAGCCATATGTTGAACATGAAACGATCGAGTTGTGCTTCAGGCAATGGATAGGTTCCTTCTTGTTCGATCGGGTTTTGAGTAGCCAATACGAAAAACGGTGCTGGAAGTTTATGTTCCACACCACTGATGGTTACGGTGCGTTCCTGCATGGCTTCAAGCAAGGCTGCCTGTGTTTTAGGCGGTGTACGATTGATCTCATCCGCCAGAATGATATTGGAGAATAAGGCTCCTTTGATGAATTTGAAATTACGGTGTTCATCCAGAATCTCAGCCCCTGTGATATCACTAGGCATCAGATCGGGTGTGAACTGAATACGTTTGAAATCGAGATCAAGTACCCGGGAGATAGTGCTTACCAACAAGGTTTTTGCCAATCCCGGAACACCCACCAACAGACTATGTCCGTTACACAATATCGAAATGATGACGCCTTCTACCACCTCATGCTGGCCTACGATAACCTGCCCGATGGCATTCTTTAATTCTGAAAACTTTTGTTGCAAGGCCTTGGCGGCTTCTACGTCTGATGTATACATGTTTCTTCTGCGTCTTTTATTGTTTAAGGTTCAATATTAATTCTTTTTTGCTTTTGCGTTCGCTTTTATCCATTTTTCAATGTTCGGGCAATTTTGATATTCCGGATCGATCATCACATAAAAACTTGAAATATGATCTTTCAGCCAAGTCATTAGATAAGTATTTTGTTTTTCTGAAAAAGCGACTTGTTGAATTTTGCCATAATCGTCTTTTAGATTGGCCTTATGTGGTTCGGTACGGCTTCTCAGATAGAGGATACGAACCAGTTTATCGCCCGTTTTGGCATCGGTATATTCTACAGGGTGAGAAAATTCACCCACTTTCATCTCGTTTATGGCAATGGCAACAGCTGGTTCCATATCTTCGGCCAGAAGGGATGAAGAACCGGTTTGTTGGTTGGTGATCATCCCGCCGGTTGTTTTAGATCCGTCATCACTTGAGTATTTACCGACTGCCGCTGAAAACAACAAGGTGCCGGCTACTAATTTGGCTCGTACGCTATCTGCTTTGCTCAACGTAAGCTTCACCATATCGTCGGTGATGATTGGTTTTATCAATATATGACGAAGTTTGGCTTTTTCGCCCTGGCGATTCACCATCTGAACGATATGATAGCCGAAAGATGTTTTGACCAATGGAGAAATTTCGCCGTTCTGTAATTTGAAGGCTGCTGCGGCGAATTCAGGCACCAAATCATCACGTCCCATGAGGCCCAGGTCACCACCGTTATCCCGGCTTCCCGGGTCTTCACTGTAATAGCTGGCCATTAGGTCAAAAGACGATTTGCCTGAAACGATATCCTTGCGGATGTTCTCAAGGCGTTCTATCGCGTAATCTTCGACTTCTTTGTTGATATCCGGTCTTAATACGATTTGTCCGACTTCTATGGTTGAGGGGTAGAATGGAAGACTGTCTTTTGGGATTTTTTCGTAAAACGCTTTTACTTCTTGTGGTGTGATCTTTACGCTTGAAATGATTTGTCCCTGCATCTTCTGAAATTGCATCTGTTCCCTTACAATCGGTTTATAATCGTCTTTCAATTGGTATACGGTACGGCCTGAGATTTCTTGTAGTTTCTCTTCAGACCCATATTGGTTGACGTAATATCGAATACGGTTTTCAATATTGCCTTCCACTTCATCATCAGTTACAAAGACGCTATCGCGGTCTGCCTGTTCGGTGACGATTTTCTGACTCAATGCGTTTTCCAGAAACTCGCATTTCATGGTTTCGGCCGCATTCGGATTTTCGCGTTTGTATTCTTCAAACGACTGCTCTATATCTGATCGGAGTATGATCTTGTCGCCAACGATAGCGATCACTTTATCGAGATTTTCTTTTTGAGCCTGTGCTGTAAATACGAGGGATACTAAAAGGGCCTGTAGCAGCAATACTAGTTTGAAATGATTTTTCATAAAGTGCGCAATTTACATACAAATGAGGTAGCCTGTGCGCTTATTTTTCTTGATTTAACAAAGATTTTTGTCTTGAACGAGCCATGTAATTTAGCTTTCGTTTGTGGGATTTTGTGATTGCTGCCGGCGAGCATAAAGCATGAATCAGAAAGGAATTGCTTCGTTTTCTTTCTGTCTTTTTAGATGTTTGGCAAAGTAGTCAATACTTTACATGTTGCAGAATGTGGCGAGGACTTACTTTTTCTTGTTTTCAATGTCTTTCAGCAACTCTGTAGCCGGGATATAAACTGTCTTCCCGTTTTGACCGAACACCAGCGACTCTCCGTGCAGTGCCGATTCGCGGACCAATTTTTCGTAAGCCATCCTGAATCCTAACATGATTTTATCACTTAGTTCCTGATTCTCTTTGCTTATTGTTCCTTTCGTACTCATTCGGCAAGTAGTTGAATTTGATTCCAAAGGTATTCCATCAGGATTGTTTTGGCAAGTAATTTTTCGCCACCTGCTATTTGTTCCAATGAGGCATTGGTGTTATTCGTGACGATCCAATAATCAACAAGAGGTCATTATAAACGGATAAAGTTTTTGGATAGACATTGATGTCGAAATTCTGAAAAGTTTCATGAATAGCCAATTATACTTATTAAGGATGGAGAATCTGAATTCAAGTTCTATTTTTACACTTCATGATAAGTCTCACGAAACCGGAATTGGTTACTTCGCTCCATTGGACTCTACAAGAGTTGCAGTTTTTCGAAGCTTACAAGGAAGCAAGGAAGGATGACGTATTTGATTTGTATAAAAACAAGGAGGTGCAGGTGACACAAAAAATGATACACCAATTGTTTGCCAGACAACATGTAAAGTCTAAGCTTCCATTTTTATATAATCATCCTGAAATTGTTTACCCTGTAACACTGAGCCTCGAACAGTCTTCTTCTCAGGAGACAGCTGCCTACAAAGCGTCGTTGTTTCATGGTGATTCATTTATAGACCTGAGTGGCGGTCTGGGAATAGATAGTTATTTTCTTTCGGAAAATTTCCGCTCAGGTATTATTGTCGAGCGTAACCCCGAATTAGCGGCTATTGTTGCACATAATTATGCCTTGCTGAACAGACACAATGTTCAATTTGCCTGTGGCGAAGATGCTTCTGATTTTTTATCGGATTATGAAGGTAAAGCTGATTTGATTTACATTGATCCTGCACGTCGGGATGGTCATGGTGGTAAAATAGTCAAGTTAGGCGACTGTGAGCCGAATGTGCTGGAACTAAGGGATAAGATGTTTGCCATATCAACAACTGTGCTAATTAAGACATCTCCTTTGCTGGATATTCAATTAGCAGTGAATGAATTGAAATATGTGAAAAAGGTATACGTGATAGCCGTCGAGAATGAATGTAAAGAGTTGCTTTTTCATCTGGAAGATAAATATGAAGGTGAATTTGCCATTCAGACGGTCAATCTTGAAAAAGGGGAAGCCACTGTCTTTTCTTTTGTGACAAAGGAAGAAAGGGAATCATCGTCCTCATCAGGTGAGATCAGGAAGTATCTTTATGAACCGAATGCGGCCATTATGAAATCGGGCGGATTCAAGTCAATTGGTCTGCGATTGGGCCTGACCAAGATTCAAATGCATACACATCTGTATACATCAGACGAATTGATAACGGATTTCCCGGGAAGAAGTTTTGAAATTCTCATGATAAGCAAGGTTGATAAGCAAGAGGTTCAGCGAATAATTCAGGGGCATAAGGCCAATGTGAGTATTCGAAATTTTCCTGGATCCGCTCAGGAGTTAAAGAAAAATTTGGGTCTTTCGGATGGAGGAGATTTTTATATTTTTGGAACCACGGATATGAATGATAAAAAGGTTCTTCTCATTACGAAAAAGGTGTTTCATTCTGTGTGATAAGAGAAATATTACTTAAAAATTTGTTAGTCTTTAAGGGTTTACTTCAACTGAGAGTCTTTGTGTTTACATTTGGCAAAATTTAAACTGAATACCAATGCGTAAAATTATCTTAAGTGCCGGACTGCTCGTATCGATAGCAGCTGTGCAATCTTGCGGAGAGCAAGCCCCGATGGATCCAAGTGCTGTGCAGGCGAAAGTTGATTCGTTAGCTGCAGGCAAAATTGAAGAAGTAACTGCGAAAGCAACTTCAGATTGCGAAACCCGAATGGCTACCGAAGTGAAAGCGATGGCTGATTCTATTGTCAATGCGACCAAAACGGCCAATGCAGCTCAATAATATTTGTTTACTAAAATAAAATCTAAAAAATGAAAACATTAAGATATATCATGGTTCCTGCATTGACAGGATTATTATTTGTAGCCTGTAACACGGAACCTAAAGGCCCTTCTAAGGCTGAATTGGATACGCAAGTTGAAGCAAAGGTTAAATCGGCTACAGATCAATTAAAGGCAGATTGTGACAACCGTATCAAACAGGCTGCAAAAACCGAGGCAGACAGTATTTTGGCAATGGTAAAGCCGACAGAGAAGCCGGCACCAGCTCATGTAAAAACCTCACGGGCAACCACGACTAAGCATGAAGCAGCTCCACCACCACCACCACCACCACCTCCGCCGCCAAATCAGGGGAAGAAGACAAATGAAAGTGGCCAGAATATGGGCAAAAAAGGTGTTTCTACAGGTGACGGCAAAGCGCCGGTCGAAGGCCAGAACATGGGTAAGAAAAAATAATATTTAAATTAAATACTGTAGGAAAGAGGTTCTTGACCTCTTTCTTTTAGTTTTAGGGAGTTATAAGCCATGCGCAAAATTATCATCTATTCATTGTTTACCTGCCTGTTGATTTCCGGATGCCGGACCCAAGGGAACAGAATCGATGCGTTTTATTTTTTAAACGGGAAATGGAATTCATCGGGTACGGAGTCTTATGAGTATTGGAATATACAGGACCACCATCTCAGCGGTATCGCACTGAGAATGATTGAGAATAAACTTGAAAAGGTTGATAGCATGTTGATTGAAGAACGGGACGGAGGGTTCATTATGACATTGCATATCCGTTATTCAAGAAAACAAAAAGCTGTGTATGAATTTGTTAGTCTGAAAAATGGAGGCTATTTTAAAAATAATTCGGTTTTCCCCAACCAGATTTCTTATCAACCGCAGAAAAATACACGGAATATTATTGTAAAAGCAGGCGAAGATATTTTCAAGAATAAGAACTCATTTGAGTTTCTATATGTTCCGGTTGATTAAGAAATTTCAATTATACTATTAGTTTATGCTGTAAAATTTGTAAGTGTATTGAAGTAAGATCGTTCACTTATACACGTTAATTTATATTGCTTATCATGCTACAAGAGGAATGTCGATTTGGTCATCAACCTCAATTCGGATTCTCATTTGGAAGTCAAATAAAAAAGGCAGCGAGCTAACTCACTGCCTTTAAGATCCAGTTTGGATAATTATTTTGTCATTTCGATGACTACATTATCTGTTGTAGTAGGGGTGCCATAAGTTGCTGAATATGTACCAGAGATAGTGCTCGTAGAGCCAACGGTTGATAAGCTTCCTATACCAGTAAAGTTGGTGCTGCAAGCCGTATTTGAAATGGAGTAATCCTTGCCGTTACTTGTCATTGCAGACACTTGATACGTACCGGTAGTGCAGGTGTAATTTCCATAATTCATGAAATAGAATGTTTTAGGGTCTGTTCCGTCAGCAGTTACGATGACTGCATAAGGTGTTCCCCAAGCAGCGGCGCCATTCACTTTCTCTTTTGCCGACCATGTGCCTGCAAAAAAACTATTTGCTTTTGTATCACAAAGTGTTCCAACATATCCTGCAGGGCAGGAGCAGGTTCCGTCCAGGCAAGTACCGCCATTAACGCAAACAATGTCTTTACATTTATCAGGATTACAAGATGTTACCAATACAGCCATAAAGCTTCCAATAGTCAGCAGGGAAGCTACTAGAATAGATTTTAGATTTTTCATGTTATTTATATTTTTGTTTGTTGCAATATTCGTTGAATGAGGCTTTAATGCCAAATCTATTTTCTGAATTGACATCTTCTTTACATTCAATGATTGTGATTAATCATCTAGTTTCAAGACCGCTAAGAAGGCTTCCTGCGGCACTTCTACGTTGCCGATCTGACGCATCCTTTTCTTCCCTTCTTTTTGTTTTTCAAGCAGTTTTCGTTTACGGCTGATATCACCACCATAACATTTTGCGGTCACGTCTTTACGCATAGCGGATATGGTTTCTCGTGCGATAACTTTGGCACCGATAGCCGCCTGTATGGCGATCATGAATTGCTGACGAGGTAATAATTCTTTCAGTTTTTCACAAAGTCTTCGACCAAAATCCTGGGCACGACTACGATGTATCAAAGCGCTTAATGCATCCACGTTCTCTCCATTTAGAAGAATTTCCATTTTTACGATATCGCTGTCCCGATTTCCAATCGGTGTGTAGTCAAAAGAAGCGTATCCACGTGTCTGACTTTTCAATTTGTCATAAAAATCGAATACGATTTCGGTTAACGGCATTTCGAAAATCAATTCAACCCTTGTTGGTGTGAGGTATGATTGATGATGCAACATACCGCGTTTGCCGATGCAAAGTGTCATGATATTGCCGATGTAATCGGGTTTGGTGATGATTTGGGCTCTGATATAAGGCTCTTCAATCCGGTCGATACGGCTTGGGTCAGGCATTTCAGATGGATTATTTACCTGTATTATTTCTTTCTTCGTCGTATGTGCAATGAAACTTACATTTGGAACTGTAGTAATGACAGACTGGTTAAATTCTCTCTCCAGTCTTTCCTGAATGATTTCCATGTGCAATAAACCTAGGAATCCGCAACGAAAACCGAAGCCAAGTGCTTGTGAAGTTTCCAGTTCAAAGGTTAGCGATGCATCATTTAATTGCAACTTCTCCATGCAATCTCTCAATTCCTCAAAATCGTCCGTTACTACCGGGAATATACCAGCGAATACCATGGGTTTTACTTCTTCAAACCCATTGATGCCTGTTTTGCATGGATTATTTGCCAGCGTCAGGGTGTCACCGACTTTAACCTCTTTTGCATTCTTTATACCAGTAATAATATAGCCAACGTCGCCTGTTTTTACTTCGCTTTTGGCTTCCATTCCTATTTTCAGTATTCCAACTTCATCGGCAAAATATTCTTGACCGGTATTAAAAAATTGAACCTTATCACCTTTTTTTATAGAGCCATTGAATATTCTGTAATAGATAATAATCCCTCTGAAACTATTGAATACACTATCAAAAATCAGGGCTTGCAGAGGTTCACTCATATTTCCTTTAGGAGCAGGTATGCGTTCGATAATTGCAGCCAGTATTTCTTCAATGCCTATTCCGCTTTTACCGCTTGCTAGAAGGATTTCATCCTCTTTGCACCCGATCAGTTCCAGAATCTGGTCTTTTACTTCAGGTATCATAGCTCCTTCCATGTCTATTTTGTTGATGACAGGAATGATTTCCAAATCGTTGCCAATGGCAAGATAGAGATTGGAGATAGTTTGAGCCTGTATACCTTGTGATGCATCGACTAGAAGTAAAGCACCTTCGCAGGCCGCTAATGCACGGCTTACTTCATAACTGAAATCGACATGCCCGGGTGTATCAATAAGGTTGAGCGTATATTCTACTCCTTTGTAAGGGTAGTTTATCTGTATGGCATGACTTTTAATAGTGATGCCTTTTTCCCTTTCCAGATCCATATCATCCAAAACCTGATTCATCATCTGGCGTTCGGTAATGGTTTTGGTATATTCAAGCAGACGATCGGCCAAGGTGCTTTTACCATGGTCAATGTGTGCAATAATGCAAAAATTTCTGATATTCTTCATTGTATTATAGAAACAAAGCCATTTATGAGGCCGGGCAAAAGTAGTTCCATAAGCCGAGTAAAAAAAATCCTGATTATTTCTAATCAGGAGAAAGTATTTTAATGTCAAAGCAGGTTACCAACTTTCAACATCGCCTAAATTCGTATTGGCACTGAAATCGGTAACCACTTTAGGTAATTCAGCCGGTTCTTCTACCTCATCCGAAACAGATGGCTCAACCTGATGTTGGGGGTGGTTTTCATTGTATTCGGAGTTCTCATGATTGAAGGCATCAAAGTCGAAGTCGGGCATCAGGTCTGTCTTTACATAATCGATCGTTTCTGTCAGAGCCTTCAGGAACTTGTTAAAATCCTCTTTATACAAGAATATTTTGTGCCGGTCATAACCTCCATCATTGAAACGTTTTTTGCTTTCTGTCAGTGTCACGAAATAGTCATTCGTGCGTGTCGACCTGACATCAAAAAAGTATGTCCTGAGTTTTCCTGCTTTTAGTCGTTTACTAAAAATAGTTTCGTTGTTTCGTTCGTTATTATTTTCGTAAGGCACAAATAAATGATTTTGATGTAAAAAAAATGACCATCAAATATACAATAACTTACAAAATAGCAAAATTATTACTCGACTTTTTCTAAGTTCTTTACCTTGATTTTTGCTTTCTTCTCCTTAATTTTTCATATAAATTTTTTATTCTGCAGTTTGGGTTTATCTTAGCGAATTAATATAAAACTTGTTTTAATATGAATAGGGTTCAACTATTACTTTCTGCTGTAAGCGTATCAATTGTGACCGCCATGGCATTTTCGGTTCAACCGCATGAGCAACCTAATCCGAATTACATAAGGCTTAGGAATGAATATGCCAGGCAAGAGGCCCAGGAAATCAAAGGAGCTGCCGAATATTACAGGAAAATCACAGCAAATCAGATTACTGGTGAAATCGATTATAGGGATGTGCAGGTAGCTAAAGAGAAAGCAAACACTATGTTTAATTCCTCTTTTAAGGATACAAGGGCCTTTGCCAATATGAAATGGGGGGAAACAGGGCCCGACAATGTCGGCGGCCGTACTCGTGTAGTTATTGTTGATAAAAATAACAGCAATAAGTTATATATGGGAGCCGTTAGTGGTGGATTCTGGATGTCTACAGACAACGGAAATTCATGGTCAAAGCGAAGTGGAAACGACTCGACTGGAGCCTTGGCTGTGTGCTCTATTGCACAGGCAGCGAATGGTGATATCTACTATGGAACAGGTGAAGGTCAGGGTGGATTTTCTGGTTTCACAGGCTTCAGCAGCCAATTATTCCAATTGGGTGAAGGGATTTTCAAATCAACAGATGGGGGAGTCACGTTCACCCAATTAACATCGACAAAGCCAAGCAATTCAAATTCGCCCACTGACGCATGGTCATATGTAGACAAGCTTGTTGCAGACCCGACAAATCCTGATAAATTAATTGCTGCCACGTATGGAGGACTGAAGGTGACCTTAAACGGAGGGACTTCTTGGGCTAAACCTGCCAGTTTGAATCTCTCCACACATTTTTTAGATGTTGAGATCTCTACAGACGGAAATAAGGTTGTGGCCGCTACAGGTTCAAACCTTTACATTTCTGATGATGGGGGTACAACTTTTTCAACAAATAAGATGGGGTTAAACGGTTTGCCGGCTTCAAGTACCGCTGGCAGGATAGAAGTTGCCATTGCACCAAGTGATGCCAATTATATTTATGTATCGATTGCCGCACCAAACAGCACGTTGAAAGGTGTATATAAATCGGTTGATGGCGGACAAAACTGGACTACAATAGGACTTGGTGGTTCAGCCGTGTTTGACCCGCTCTCTAATTCTGTCCAAGGGCAAGGTATTTATGATATGGGCTTAGGTGTCCATCCTACCAATAAGGATATGATATTTCTGGCAGGGTGTCTTGAACTGGTGAGATACTCTCCTTCCAACGGATGGGAATCAATTGCCTATTGGCTGGGTAATTCCAATACCAACATTCATGCGGATATGCATTGTGTGACATTTAATTCATCCAATCCTGAAAATATGTATGTTACCACTGATGGCGGATTTTACAGGACTTTTAATTGCTCTGCAGTAAGCCCAACCTTCGCTGAGAAAAATAAAAATTATGCCGTGACTCAATGTTACGGCGTTGGTGCAAACTATCTTGGAAAAATAGTCTTTGGGGCGCAGGATAATGGTTCCGGCCTGATCGGCGAATCCCTTAATTCTCCAATGGATTCTCGCGATTTGACCGGCGGTGACGGTACTCGTTGTGTAATGAGCGATCTGTTACCAAACTATGTC
Organism: uncultured Bacteroidota bacterium; assembly: GCA_903875055.1. Lineage (GTDB taxonomy): Bacteria > Bacteroidota > Bacteroidia > Chitinophagales > Chitinophagaceae > OLB11. Next base: position 5,458 of record CAIQUX010000010.1, on the reverse strand, counting down.
TTCACCTCTATAGTAGAAGGAGAGTTAGTTAGAGCTGCCGATGGGGCTCAGAGTGGTGCATCATTCAAATCCTTCTTTGATAAAAATATTGACTTGAATACCAATGGGTCAAGCGGAACATCTCCGGATGGTATGCCTGACGATGGAGCACAATGGGTTGCACCAATAAATTTCAAAGAAAAGAAGATAGGTGCCGATTTAAAATCTGTATTCCTTTTCGGAACCAATACTTCAGTATGGGTTACGCAAGGTGCTTTAAAAGGAAACGCTGTTTGGTTTAAACTTTTCAGCACTGGTGCTGTAGGCTTTTCTGCAATCACAATGACTAAAGATGGCAAAACGGTTTTTGCTGCAACTCAAGGAGGTGCAATCTATCGTATTACAGTGCCAAGTTTGTGGGATAGTACGTACCGTTATGATGACACAATCACAAATATGCCTCCCAAAGTGGGCGGTATAGCAGGCCCTTATACATATCCTCTATACAGTTCTTGTCAAACCACTTCAATTGGCAATTTCGGAAGATATGTAACGGATTTGTCTTGCGATTCTACAGGCGATGTGTTGTTAGTCACTTTAGGTAATTATTCCAATACTTCATATATCTATAAATCGACTGATGCCATCAGTTCCGTAACCCCAACCTTTAATGATATTACAGCTAATCTGCCTAAAATGCCATTATATTCGTCACTTTGTTTGAACGGAAGTCCTACCAAATACATGATTGGTAGTGAATTAGGCATATGGGGTACAGATAATGGAGGTAGCAGTTGGGTCGAATTGAATATGATGAATGTAGATCCAGCCACTTGGCATCCACGTGTTGCGACATATGAAATCATTGAAAAAGATACGTATCGTGAACTTTCTGGTGGACAATATAACGGAACAGTTATATATTCTGGTACCCATGGTCGTGGTACTTTCAGATCTACTAGCCTTGCTTATTATTCTCCTTCAGCTCCAGCTGGATATCAGGATCCTTCTGAGCGTGTAAATTCTATCAAGCTGTATCCAAACCCTGCGACAGACCAGACAACTATCGAATACGTTGCAGAGAAATCCTCTAAGATTTCAGTCAGGATTTATTCATTGACAGGGACACTTGTTAAAGAAGAATGGATCAACACAACCGAAGGAACAAATTCAATTACATTGAATGTTTCTAATCTTTCTACCGGTGGTTATGTCGTGACATTAAACGACAATGGTAAGCGTGCTGCAACTTCATTGATTAAAAGATAATAGTTTTTAGTTTATATAAAAAAAAGAGACGGTCTCAATTGAGACCGTCTCTTTTTTATTTGTATTGTAGTTGGCTTTGCTACAGGCGTTTGATCATCAATTCAAAGTCGAGTTGCTTTTTAGATAAACTGGCTGCTGCCACTTTGATTCTGACTGAATTGCCCATCTGGAATTTTAATCTGCTTCGTTTTCCGACCAAGGCATATTCTTCCTCCACGAATTTAAACTCATCCAGATCGAGTAAGTTATTGAGTGAAATAAGCCCTTCACATTTATGCGGGATCGTCTGCGCCCAGAATCCAAAGGCGGCTACTCCACTGATGACGGCGTCAAATTCCTCACCAACATGTTTCTGCATGAACTCAACCTGCTTGTACTTGTTCGCCTCGCGCTCGGCTTCCATGGCTTTGCGTTCACGCTCACTGCAATGTCCACATAGTTCTTCAAGGTTCTTGATCGGACGGATATCATTCTCCAGACATCCTAGCAAGATACGATGTGAGAGCACATCCGGGTAACGGCGTATCGGTGAAGTGAAGTGACTATAATATTCAAAACCTAACCCATAGTGACCGATGTTCTCCGTAGTATAAATCGCTTTCGCCATGGTACGTATACCTAATGTGGTCAATATCTCCTGCTCAGGATGCTGACTGGCTTTGGCTATCATCTTATTAAATGAGATGGCTATGCTGGCAGGTGAAGACAAATCGAATTTATGCCCGAATTTACCAGCGAATGCTGCGAACGATTTTAATTTATCAATGTCTGGTGTATCATGTACCCGATAGGGGAATGGCACTTTAGCTTTGTTCTTCCTTAGTTTGCCGGCATATTCCGAAACCGTCCTGTTGGCCAGCAACATCAGCTCCTCGATCAGTTGATGCGAAGCCTTGCTTTCCTTAATGATGATGTCGATTGGTGCGCCATTCTCGTCGAGTTTGAAACGGACTTCCTCCGATGAAAAGTTAATAGCCCCATTATCGAATTTCTCCTTACGGATATGTTGCGACAAAGTATGCAAGGTCAAAATCTCAGTCTGATAATCGCCTTCTTTGCCATCGATGATTTCCTGTACTTCTTCATAAGTAAACCTGCGATCGGAATGAATCACTGTTTTCCCCAACCAATAGTTCTGTACTTCCGCTTTTTCATTCAATTGAAACATGACCGAAAAAGTCAGCTTGTCTTCATTGGGGCGAAGTGAACAAAGTTCATTCGATATCTTTTCAGGTAACATCGGTAAAACCCTGTCCGGCAGATAGACCGATGTCGCTCGTTTATAGGCTTCGGTATCAAGGGCTGTATTCGGTTTTACATAATGCGCCACATCCGCGATATGAACCCCGATCTCATAGTTCTTGTTTTTAAGGACACGGAACGAAATCGCATCATCAAAATCTTTCGCATCATGCGGATCGATGGTGATGGTAAGGATGTTCCTGATATCCTTACGTTTCGCAATTTCTTCTTCGTCAATGAGTGTAGGAATATGTTTGACTTCTTCCATCACCTCGTCTGGAAATTCGAGTGAAAATCCGGCTTGTAATAATATTTCCTTCATGGCAATATCTCCTGATTTGCTGGCATCCAGTTTCTCTACGATTTCACCGGTCGGATTCTTCATCCTTTCGCTCCAATCGGTGATGCGTACGATGACCCTGTCACCTTCCTTAAGACCTTTGCTGTTTTTTTCATTGATGAATACATCCTTGGTAAAACTCTCATTGTCGGGTATCACAAAAGCAAAGTTGGCATTCATCTGTATCGTGCCGATTAGTTCGGTTTGTCCCCGTTTGATGACTTTGCTGATGATGCCTTCCTGACGTTTTCCGCTGCGCGGTGAATTGATGATTTCGACTTCAACGGTGTCGCCGTTCATGGCACTTTTAAGATGTTCTCGTTTGATGATGATATCGACCGGTTGACCTGTGACCGTCACGTAACCCATTCCATTTTTTGCTACATCTAATTTTCCTGTAGCCAAGGAAAGAGCGATGGGTTTCCCGCTTTTTCTTGTTTTGCTTTTCGCCATAATATATGATTGATTTCTTTCATCCTGAGAAGGACGAGTTGAACGAAGATAAGCATTCATTCCCAATTTACCTCATTATCATGTTTTAGCAAATCACTATCAAACGTCGAACGATGTATTCTCTACATCGTTTTCCCAACCGATTTCAGGCTCTACCGGCGGGATGATACCATGTATGAATCCGACAATTTCTTCATTGAATGCATCGCCTTCGCCAAACAAAAAACTGATTCCGATCGATTGAATATAGATCGGTAATTCATACGCCGAAAACTTTTCCTGTAGCAAGATTAGCCTTGACGCATCCTTTTCTGTGGTGATGATGATCTTGTTTTTTGACGGTATGTTATGAAAGGCTTCCTTGATTTCTTCCGCATCATCAAACGTAAAATAATGATGGTCCTTGAAGGTGAGAGGATAGATTTTTTTAAACTCCTTATTGAGTTTTTCAATCAATGGTGTCGGATTCGCGATACCGCTGACCAACAGTATTTCCGTATCCTCATCATAAGAAACACTGGTATGCGATAAGGGATAAAGCCTTGTATATTCTATCGATGAAAAATAAATGGATTGCTCTGCCTCAGGTTTTATTTCATCGATCAGTTTCGACTTTTGTTCGACCGTTAAATCTTGCGGACATTTCGATACCACTATGATCTGCGCACGCTTTGCCGCTTTTTTACTTTCGCGAAGCAAGCCGAATGGCATGATATGATCTCTGGTATACAAACGATGATAATCGGTGAGCAAGATGTTCATCCCTGCTTTTACAGTCCGGTGCTGAAACGCATCATCGAGTAAAATCAAATCGATATAAGGTTTCTGTTGCAGTAATTGTGGTATCGCCGTCATACGTTCTTCAGCTACGCAGACTTCCACCGAAGGATACTTGGCCTTGAATTGAAAAGGTTCATCACCGATATCGCGGGCATTGCTGTTGGCATCGGCAATTTTGAAACCTCTTGTATAACGTTTATAACCCCTGCTGAGGGTGGCTACCTGATAGGCAGGTTTGAGCAGTTCGATAAGATACTCGATATGCGGACTTTTACCGGTACCACCTACTGTGATATTGCCAACACAGATGACAGGTAATGAAAACTCGATAGAGGAGAACATGCCGCTATCATAAAAATAATTTCGGATGGCTACCACGATACCGTAAAGCAGTGCAAAAGGAAGCGAAATATAACGGAGTAGCGAAAGGATCAGTGATTTCATCGATTATTTTAAGACTTGAATATTCTTTTTATGAACCCAAAGGAAGTCCTTTTTTTTGTTGTTTACCTCAACTAAATAATACCCGTTGAATTCATCGGTAATCTGAACGCTTTCATTTTTGGGAATTGAAACTGATGCAGGTGCCGAACGATGTGGTGCCGATCGTCCATATACACTGTCTTTTGAAATGATGCCGTTCTTATCGGATATGGCGGGTAAGAGCGAAGTGCCCTTCTTGAGTTGGGCACTCGTTTTCTTATATTTTCCATTCGTACTGCATTCATAACGGCAACTGCCATTTTCCCGCAAGGTGCAGGCCACGGGAGTAAACGTAAATTCAATACCGCAAGAATCCTTGCTACGATAAATTCCAGCATTATCTGTGATACGCACAAACCCTTTTGTATCGGTCATGAAAAAATCAGGCATGCCCGACACGGCTTCCAGCATGAAAAAGGCCGTGTCTTCACTGAACTGATTGAGGTAAAGTGTGGCGTTGGCTTTGTTCAACCCCTTGTTGTAGCTATAGATCCCGGTATGGTTTCCGGCAAATGACAACAAGGTGGTCAGACTGAAGAAGAACGTGAAAAGTAGTTTAGTCATGGACGTTAAATATAGACCGAAACATTTTATTCTGTGTATATTTGTCGCCAACTTTTACGTAAAAATTATGCTGCAGGAACTGTTAGAGATACTGAAATATATTTTACCGGCTATCGTAGTGCTTATTGCTACCACATTGATCGTGAATAAATTTTTGGTCAAGGAAATCGAGCGGAAACAGCTGGCTATTTTTCAGCAAAACTCCAATCTCACCCTGCAGATGCGTTTGCAAGCCTATGAGCGTTTGGCGATTTTTGTCGAGCGTATGCACCCTAACGCGATGGTCGGTCGATTTTATACCAAAGATTCCACCGCCCAGGATTTGCAACTGGCTATGGTGCAAAGTAT
>CAIQUX010000009.1 GCA_903875055.1 uncultured Bacteroidota bacterium | reverse complement strand
TTGATGATAGCAGAGAAAATGGCAGAAGTTTACTGATCGACTTTGCCCAGATTGAGACGATGAGTGATGAAAATATACGTTTGCTCGAAACACTGCATAATGAAATGTATAATGACAATTTGTCTTTTGTTTTATGTCATTTGCATGTGGGTTGTAAAAAGGCCATAGCTGAAAATGAACTGGAACATCTCCTCAACATGGCACCTACCATGATTGAAGCGGTTGATATGATCAGCATGGAAGGACTGGAACGTGAATTGCTCAGAGAAGAATAATCCGGTTCAGTTTAACCGATTCATATCGGCAATCGACTTTCATTCATTTAAATCATACCAAGTTGAAATCAGTATACTGCTCTGTCATTACCATAGGAGATGAACTTCTTATCGGCCAAACCATTGATACCAATTCGGCCTGGATAGCCCAACAATTGAATAAAATCGGAATCTGGGTAAAAAGACGTGTGGCTGTGGGCGATGTGAAAGAAGATATCATGCAGGCCCTTGATCAGGAAAGTGAACAGTCAGATCTGATAATTATTACAGGAGGGTTAGGTCCCACAGCAGATGACATTACAAAACCCTTGTTGTGTGAATATTTTGGCAGCACGTTGATACAGAATAAAGAAATCTTAGATCATGTAACTAACCTGTTTTCGATTCGCAAACGCCCTATGCTGGATACCAACCTGAAACAAGCCATGGTACCGGATAACTGCACTATACTTTTTAACGAAGTAGGCACCGCTGCCGGTATGTGGTTCGAGAAAAATAAAATAGTTTATATCTCTTTGCCGGGCGTACCCTTTGAAATGCAGCATATCATGACAGAACGGGCAATATCAAAATTGAAAAGTCATTTCATTACACCCGTAATTCTACACCGGACTTTAGTAACCTCCGGTGAAGGCGAAAGTTTTGTTGCCAACCGATTGATTGACTTTGAAGCGAAATTACCTCCTTACATCAAACTGGCTTACCTGCCTAAACTCGGTATCGTCAAATTACGGTTGACTGCCAGTGATATCGATACCAACGAGATAGATACCTATTTCCATGAACTGAAAATCATATTGGCGAATATAACGGTTGCAGATACCGATATTGAACTTGAAGAAGCCATTTACAATCTTCTCATCAAACGCAACGAGACATTATCGATAGCGGAAAGCTGCACTGGTGGACTTTTATGTTCTCGAATTACCTCCATTAAAGGATCATCAAACATATTCAAAGGCGGCTATGTACCATATACCATAGAAAGTAAAATCAATGTGCTTGGCATCGATAAGATGACGATAGAAACACATGATGTAATCAGTGAGGCGGTGGTGGTCGAAATGGCGGAACATTGCAGAAAGCGTATGAATTCAACCTATGCCTTATCGGTGAGCGGACATCTGGAGAAACAACAAGGTAATACCGTCGTGTGGATCGGCATATCAAAGGAAGGAAAAAACCTGGCTAAAAAAATGAACGTGTTTTATGACCGGGAAAAGAATGGCGTGTTTGTTACAAACAATGCATTGAATCTATTACGGCAGTTCATCCTTCATGGATAAACAATAAGTGCTTTAGAACGAATACATCACTGATAGACTGTTCACAGGTTTCAACCTGACATCTCCTGCTACAAACTTCCCCGCGCATTCATAACACACGATTACCTGTTTTGAAATCGGCAAGCTGACCCCCAGAATCTGGTTGAGAAATATAGCCAATTGCGTTCTTGAAGTTGTCTTACTTTCATCGACATATTCATTTATCAAACAACCGCCTCCATTGTATAGAATTGGATTTTCATTCAGTTGCCTTATCACAGTTTCAATATCAGAGGCAACATAAAGTTGAATGTGTTGCTTAAACAAAAATGTGTATGAATATCCTGAATTCAGTGTGTGTTGCCTAAAGGCATAATGAAAAACCGCCGGTTCCGCCTTTTCATTTTGAAACAGATCGGACACATGCCCCTTTTCATTAGAATATTGATACGACATGCGTAAAGCAGATCGTTGAGAAAAGCTACCTTCATAATAAAAAACAGGCGTTGAATAGGAACTCGTTTTCTTAAGCATGGCTGAGGGTATCGCAGAATGATTGTATAAATTCATCTTGAACACTGTATTGAATTTCCATATCGGTTCATTATTCATTGATGCATATTGTCCGTATGGATTCAGTTCAACTGAACCGGCACCCATACCGAATCGGTGACAGAAAGAAGTCTGTGCCTTAACAGAAAGTATAAACGAAAACGATACAAGAAGCACTGTCATGTTTTTCATACGTAACCAGACGGGAATAATACGTGAATTGTTAGTAAATTAAAATACTTTTGCCAAAAGTTTGATTCGTCTAACAATTTTATAGTAGTCTATGGACTTTCAACAAGCCTCTTCCAAAAGTCTGGAAGAAGTACACTCAAGCGTAGAAACGGCTAACCGGAAGACTCCCTGGAAACGGGCCATGGCCTTTTTGGGGCCGGCCTATCTGGTTTCAGTCGGTTATATGGATCCGGGTAACTGGGCTACCGACCTTGAAGGTGGAAGCCGATACGGTTACGCGTTGATCTGGGTCTTGGTGATGAGCAATATCATGGCCATCGTGTTGCAGAATCTCTGTGCCCGATTGGGAATCGTCTATAAAAAAGATCTGGCTCAGGTCAATCGGGAAACCTACCCGCCAGTAATTAACTTCTGTCTTTATCTTCTGGCCGAACTGGCTATCGCCGCCTGCGATCTGGCCGAAATCATAGGCATGGCCATCGGGCTGAATCTGTTGTTCGGATTGCCCATGATCTGGGGTGTTTCTATCACCATCTTCGACACCTTCCTTTTATTGTATTTACAGAAAATGGGCATGCGAAAAATGGAAGCCTTTATCATAGGACTCATAGCCATCATATTTGTATCATTCGCAATCGAACTGTTCTTTGTAAAACCTGTGATGTCACAAATTTTCTCAGGACTCAGACCAAGCATTCCGGACGACTATGCCTTGTATATTGCCATCGGTATTATCGGTGCTACCGTCATGCCACATAACTTATATCTCCATTCAGCTTTAGTGCAAACACGTATTATAGGCGATGATGATGAATCGAAACGCAAAGCGTTGAAATGGAATTTCATCGATAGTACCATTGCCCTGAATCTGGCCTTATTCGTCAATGCGGCCATCCTGATTCTGGCGGCGGCTGTTTTCTTCAAGAATGGATTGAACGGAGTCGCTAGTATCGAAGACGCTCATAAATTGCTGGCCCCTCTGGTTGGAAACAAATTGGCGCCTGCACTCTTTGCCGTTGCCTTGATTGCTGCAGGTCAAAGCAGTACCATCACAGGAACACTAGCCGGACAAATCGTGATGGAAGGTTACCTTCAAGTCCGTATCAATCCTTGGCTCAGACGCATCATGACCAGAGTTGTTGCCGTGATACCGGCTTTTATCACTATTCTTATTGCCGGCGAAAATAAAATGACCGACCTCCTCATCCTGAGTCAGGTGGTACTTAGTATTCAACTTGCCTTTGCCGTCATTCCGCTGATTTATGCTGTAAGCAATAAACAGATGATGAAAAATTTCACCATCAAACCTTGGCTGCTCGCCTTATCCTTGTTCATCGCTGCAATGATCTTGTTTCTAAACATCAAGATGGTTCTCAGCAAAGCCATCAGCTTTTTACACGCAAGTGATAATACCTTTTTTCAAAGTCTGGTTATCACAGGACTTGTTTTGTTTGCCATACTACTTTTACTCACTATCCTTTACCCTTTATTTTACAAAAACAAAAAAGCCGGACATGAAAGAATTCATGAGCAACATCTGAACATGAATACCATCGAGATAAAAGATTTTCGACGCATTGCCCTAGCCCTCGATTTCAGTCATATGGACCAACGGGTCATCTCTCATGGGTTGAAACAAGCAGCCACCGATACATCCTTCATACTTATTCATGTGGTAGAGAGTGCCGGTGCTAAACTATTAGGTCATTATAGTGCCGATGATGAAACCCTTCAAGACAAAGAACAATTAGAAATGTATTCCGCCAAATTCAAGGAACTTAACAAGGAAGCCAGTGTACATCTTGGTTATCGGAACAGGGTATCAGAAATAGCCAGGATTTGCCATGAAGAACAAGCCGAACTTCTGATCATGGGTGCTCACGGACATAGTGGGATCGCCGATTTCGTTTATGGTCATACCATTGAAAGTGTTCGCCATAAAGTCAATATTCCTGTCCTCATAGTAAGTTAAGACATCACACCCAGCGATTTCAGCATTCTATCATCTTGTAACCTGAAAGATATTATTTAAACTGCCAGCTTTCATGCTTCCTTTTAAGTAATTTCAACTTTTAAAACTCTTGTTCCTGCATTTATGAAAATACTAATGGTTTGCCTTGGAAATATCTGCCGTTCACCGATTGCCGAAGGTGTCATGAAATCAATTGTAGCAGAGAATAAACTTCAATGGACCGTCGATAGTGCCGGCACCGAATCGTTTCATATCGGCGAGGCACCTCACCGTTACTCACTACAAGTATGCAAGGAAAACGGGATTGATATTTCAGATCAGCGGGCCGCCAAGTTCTATCATTCTCAGATGTTAGAATATGATAAGATTTATGCCATGGCAACTGATGTCTATGAAAACATTAAAGAAATTTGCGGTACAAAATTTGACGAGACCAAAGTCCAACTTTTCCTGAATGATCTTTACCGAGGTGAAAACCGCTCTGTAAAAGATCCATGGTATGGCGATCTGCAAGGTTACTATGAAGTCTTCGATGAAATTACAAAAGGTTGCGAGGCTATCTTAGTTAAGAATGAACATCATGCGACATCCATATTGCCTTGATAAAAAGTTTTCAAAAAAGCCTTTCCCATATATGTGATAAGGTCGGAGGCAGTCATGCTTTCCTGAGACATATTCTGAGCGGCCAAATCACCTGCCAGACCATGCAGATAAACACCCATCAGCGCCGCTGTCTTCATATCCTGATATTGTGCAAAGAGTCCGGTAATAAGACCGGAAAGCACATCACCGCTGCCGCCTGTGGCCATTCCCGGATTACCGGTCGGGTTAAAATAACATAGTCCTTCGGGCGTGCTTACAGCCGTATTACAACCCTTCAACACGATATAGATGCCATAGCGTTTCGACATGCCTATTTGCAAGTTATTTCTGTCAAACGAATTCCGGCTGACACCGAACAATCGGTCAAATTCCGTAGGGTGTGGTGTCAGTGCCGAACCTTTCGGTATGCGGTCCATCCATTTCTTTTCGATTGAAAGTATGTTCAATGCATCTGCATCCAGCAACAAAGGTCCTTTTGCCATGGTCAGGACCCTGTCTACAACGGTTGAGCCATAACCTTGGGTTCCGATTCCGCATCCTAAACCTATCGCATCAAACTTCTTATTGCCAAGCAACACTTTCAAATCAATCATAGGTTCTGTCATCGCTTCCGGAACAGCCATCTGCATGATCGCATTTTCGCTTGCCGGCAAATAAGCAGTTACCAGACCGGCGCCACTTCGCACACAGGCTTTCGCAGATAATACAGCGGCTCCCATCTTTCCCAAACTTCCACATACCAACAGCGCATGTCCATAAGTCCCTTTATGAGAAAAGGCTGCCCGCCTTTTATAGAGTGAACGGATCAGCTCTTCATCCATCATGAATTGTGTTGTTGTTTCTTGCAGGGCAAAGCCCGGATGCAAACGAATATCGAGCACCAACACTTTACCACAATAGCCACCCGATTCTGGAGATAAAAAAGAACGCTTAGGTTGCTGGAAGGTCAATGTGTAATCGGCTTCAACGATATCACCTTCCGGCAGGACAGAATCCGGCGACAAACCAGAGGGAATGTCGATACTGACTACTGTGTTGGGGCACAGATTAATTGTCTGTACCATGCTTTGATCTACTCCTTCGACAGATTTGTTTAATCCCGTTCCATAGATGGCATCGATCACGACAGCATGCTGATTTATCTTGATTGGTTTTTCAAAAACATGAATACACGATTTGTGAAGAAATTCCAGTTCAGTAAGATTAACCTTGTTGTCATCGCTGCGTGGTAACTTGTCGCTTAGGTATACATCCACATGATAGGCATTCTCAAGAAGGATTCTGGCGAT
>CAIQUX010000008.1 GCA_903875055.1 uncultured Bacteroidota bacterium | reverse complement strand
TTCAATATAATAGAAAGGCACTTCGAAAAGATGCAATTGTTTTTGCCATAAGATGGAACGGTTATGTTCGAGCCCATCCCAATTGATATTCTTCGGCGAGAATTCTGTATGGATCTCAAGCCATGCATTCTTTCGTTCTTCCTGGGTATGTTCGGGATGTGTATAAAGCCAATGTTGAAATTTATCGATGGTAGCAATCCACGGGAAGATAGACAAAGCTCGTTCAAGTTCTTCTGTCTTTGCGCGTTTGAGTTCTGTCTGGTCCGGATAAAAAATAGGCCATTGCTCCATACTAAATAACTCCATGCTCATACTGGCCAACTCGGCCATTTCCATAGGATACTCTTTAAAGGCACTGAGTTTCAAATCATGACTTAAAAAAGAATGTAACGCATGTCCGCCTTCATGCATCATCGTCACCACATCATCAGCCGTGCCGGCAGCATTCATGAAAATGAAAGGCGCACCGGTTTCGGCCAAGGGACAGTTATAACCTCCGGGAGCTTTGCCTTTACGGCTGTCAAGATCGAACTGATGCAGCTCATTCATCTTTCGCAGGCAATCACCGAAGTAAGGTCGAAGATTGGAGAATGCCTGAATTGATTTTTCCAATAATTCGTCACCTGACTTGAAGGGCTCCAATGGTTTTATGCCGGCTGGTTCCGCATCCAGATCCCAGGGTCTTAATTCATCCAATCCCAATTGAGTGCGTTTATGCTCATACAATTCTTCGACAACCGGCAATATGTATTTTTTGATTGACGAATGAAAATTTTCGCAATCCTGAACAGTATAATCGAAACGTCCAAGTTCTTCAAACTTATAATCCCTGTAGTTTGAAAAACCGGCATTGACAGCCACCTCATGTCGTTTGGCAATCAATACATCAAAGAGCTTGTTCAATTCAACTTCGTCTTGTTTACGACGAGTAGCGACCTTGTTATATACATCCTCACGCAAACTTCGGTCGCTTTGCATCAGAAACTTAGCAGCTTGCTGCAAGGTGTATTCTTTACCGTCTAATTCAACACTCATCTTTCCTGTGATGGTGCCATACTGTTGAGCCAACACATTCAATTCGGCTGACAGGGCTATATTTTTTTCATTGAATAATCTGATTTCTTTTTCTACGCTTCGCAGATAGGTAAAATATTCGTTCGGGTCCAATTCACTCAGAAATGGCGATGCCATTAATTTCTTATTGATCGCATCAGCATACGGTTTGATATTCGGTTCGATCTCCATACAGAAAAATGTAAAGGCGTCTTCCAGTTCTTTATTTTCCGTATCACATGTCATCTTTATTTGCCGCCAGCAAGCATCTTCACTGATGACAGCTTGTATTTCACTGACATCCTGCAACCATTTTTCAAGTTCACTTTTATTGCTGATCAATCTTGAAGTAAGTTGGTCAAAGAAAGGTTTTAATTCATTCCATGTTGTGAGGATAAAATCTGTCGGGATAAAATGACGAGGCAATTTTTTTATATCAGCTGTAGGATGCATGATGAGATATTTTGAATCGCGAAGATAATTGAATGAAAGTATCCGGCAATGAGGAATTGGAGAATGAGAATTACTGACTCCTGGAATTTGTGCAGGCACTCATCATCACAAGGAAAATACCTTGTATGAAGGATTAAAACCAAATACTCTCGGCTTTGTCTAATATCAACTTGACCGACATTTATTCGATGTTGTGGGATTTATCAGCTAACTTAGGACACTTTAAAAATACTGCATGTTCGCAATACTTATTTTCTTTGTCATTCATTGGTTCTTGTCTCTGTTCTTCCATTCATTCTTCCTGCATCGTTTTGCCACGCATCAGATGTATACCACGAGCAAGACATGGGAAAAAACATTCTACTTCGCAACCTGGCTCTTACAGGGTTCATCCTTTCTGGTGCCCCGTGCCTATGGTGTATTACATCGTATGCATCACGAACACAGCGATACGGAGAAGGATCCGCACTCACCTCATTTTTTCAAGGATGTATGGCAGATGATGAAAAACACTCATTGCATGTTCAAAGGATTAGTCACACGACGGGTTACCCCCGATCCGCTGTTCACCAAGGATTATCTGCCTGAATGGGATCGTTTGGATAAATTCGGCAATCATTTGATTACACGCATCGTTTTTGCGCTGATGTATATTTCTTTTTATATTCACTTTGCCCCGAATTACTGGGTCTTCCTTTTATTGCCCATTCATTTTTTTATGGGAGCCGTGCAAGGTGCTATCGTCAATTGGTGCGGACATAAATATGGTTATTCAAATTATGACAACGGCGACCAATCTAAAAACAGCAGCCCTTGGGGGATTCTGCTGATGGGCGAATTATTCCAGAACAATCATCACTTTGCTGCGCAGGATGCGAATTTTGCAAAGAGGTGGTTTGAATTTGATCTGACCTTTCTGATTATGCGCTTGATGGATAAGATGCAAATCATTAAAATTATTCCGGTGCCTGTGATCATAACAGAAAAATAATCAGGACATATTGCAGGAAACATTATCGCTTCTTCATCTTCAGCGAATAAACCATCGGTATTTTATTTTCAAGATGTTGTACCTGAAATCGTGAAGGGGCTATTTCAACAGAATTAGGGAATACATCATAAGGTGAGTAATCAAATTCCCTAAAGGAAAGTAATTCCAGATTCTGATCAAGTAAGGATTGAATGACTTCGCTAAGGCTATGATTCCATGAAACAGTCTCCAATTTAACCGCAGCCGATTTGTCGGCATAGGTGCCTTCCAACTCTTCTATGATAGCCTCGTCTTTGAAATATCGATATGTAATCTGTTGCAAATCATTATCCAACATCCATACTACAGGATGAAATTCTGCAAAAATAAATTCACCTTGCGGCTTTAAATATTTTGAAACAATAGCAGCCCATCGATCAATGTCAGGCAACCAGCCAATAGTGCCATACGTCGTAAAGACCATGTCAAACTGCTCATTAAGATGTTCCGGCAAATTATATAAATCACAACAGATAAAGTTCGCATCCAGTTGAAGTTGCTTCGCAGCATTCCTGGCCATTCCAATGGCTTCATCCGATAAGTCCACACCAGTCACCTTAGCCCCCATCCTCGCCAGCGATAGCGTGTCTTGCCCGAAGTGACATTGTAAATGCAATATCTTTTTCCCTTTCACATCGCCCAACAAGGACAACTCAATTTCTTTCATTGAATTTTCACCCTGCAGAAATTTCGCCTGATTATAAAAAACCGAATTGATATGAATCTTGGCCCGTTCATTCCAAGCCAATTTATTTTTGTTGATATAATCATGATGGTCCATAGAAGTAAAATTAAAGGATTCTTCTAAACGACTTCAAAAAAGATAATGCATTATCTCAGCAACAATTTCTCGTCGGTTATCTTATCGCCATCACGCGTGACACGCACCACATAAGTACCAGGAGTGAGCATCAGTCGGTTGAAAGAAATCCTGTTCTTACTTTCACGAAGTTCATCGTTGAACAGATTACGGACCAGCTTCCCAGCGGCATCATAAAGGTCAATAGATACATAGCCGGTCTTCGTGTTTTCAAATTCGAGTACAAACATATCCGTGGCAGGATTTGGATACAACGTGGATGTCGATGCATTTTGACGAATGGATGGAAGGCCGGTCACCTGCGTTTCATTCGTTATAATCTGGGCAATCCAGGTGCCGTATGAATTATTCCGTGGCGGCGTATTGGCTCCATAAGCACCAGCCATCCATACTTGCGGAATACCCGTTGTGTACTTTCGGCAGATTCCGGTATAGTCGCCCCAACGCTCTGGCATCACCGGATAATCGGGAGGATATAAGATATTGACAGAAGTTTCACCTGCCTTGACCGTTTGTTTTGCGCTCCATGTCATGTCTTTATCTAGAATAACCACATCTGTCTCAGGTGTTATGGTTGTGTCGGATCTGAGAAATGCAATAGCCACACTTTTGTCTGATGAATCGGGACCCAACGAGGCAATTGCTGGATAGCACATATCTGTACCCTGCTCTCCAAAGGAAGTGACTACCGCTTTGTTTGAATCAAGGTATATGCGACCGTAATGAATCCCACACCAACCATTTCCCATATCGGCATCAAAGGTAAAATGAATGACATTGTTTAGGATAAAGGCATTTTGTATCCATGCACTTCCTGTACTTAATGAATCTACTAAGCCGGAATTAGGATCTTTTTGAAAAGCGTCAGCACATACTTCATAATGAGGTATTGGAAATTTATATGAACTCATACTGAGTGTAGATGAACTGAGTGAGCCATCAATTCTATATAGATATACTGCAGAACCTGAGTCTGGCATCATTTGAACAAAGTACATTTTATCTTTTATTCGTTGACCAAGTCCATTTGAGGCTGGAATTGCAGTAGGGCAATGGACACTATCAGGTGTGATAATGTTATTCCAGGCACCATAGGTCAGCGGATTGCCGCCATAACCTTTACTCAGGCTTAGTTGATAAATGTAAGTACCATGCCATGGGTATTCATACTGCCCTCCGATAAGCGTCGGATTTCCAAATCGATTCCCGTTGATAAAAAGTTCATCATCATTCAATCCGATATTCGGATAATCTGTCCAGGAAGTATCCGGTATCGAAATCCCGGAAAATGGATTCCCTGAAAGCTTATAGCCATACCATCCGTCCAGTGGGTAATTGGATTTTGAGAAGAAAATTAGAACCTTTGATTGGCTGGAGGAGAAGCCATGAAGAAGTACAACTATAAATCGATCATGCAGACTATCATAGAGCACATGCGGGTCAAACATGGCAGATTTAAGTGATGTATCATTGGCAAAGGCAGTCCAGGATTGTCCTATCATATGGGCAATACCGGAAGTGTCATAATATGCAATACCCTGATTAATGCAGGAAACTATCATACCTCCTTTTGAAATAGCAATACTATTATCTGTTGGTGTCCATGATCGAAGATCTTGTCCTTTGAAGTTGATACCTATCTTAGGACTGCTCCCGGTGGTTTTATTGGAAGACCGGTATGGCAATCCATGGGTCATAGACGCAGTTTTCTCTTTCATTTTTATTTCTTTCAGTTCTTTACTATGAAAAAGATGTTCTTCCTCCTCATTGGGAAGTGATTGAAATGCAATATCCCATTTCGGGTTTGACAGCTCTTCCTGAGATGTGGAGGACGATAACGGCGCGGTGAATATTCCAGAGAATGTTCCGATTTGAGCTTTCTTGATTTCCTGCGCACAGGCTACAATTGAAAAAAGAAGGAGGCTGAAAATAATGTGGAGTCGTCGCATTCAGAATAAATTTCAGCTAAGTTAAATCAAATTTACTGCCATTGAAAATATCTTAAGATGGAGGACGATTTCAGAAAACTCAATTTTAAAGGGAAACGAAATCGTTGTTTGTGTCCTTCAAGGCATGTATCATGAAAGCCCTTAAAAATAATTTACATATCCGAAATGAATCTTCGATGTTTTGAACTGGAAAGGCTCATGTTGTTTGGCGCCAAGTGCATAACTGATGTTGAACAGCCCCGCCTTGGTTTCAAATGTCATTCCCAATCCGACGCTGTATGGAAGATCTGTTTTATTGATGGTGTTGTATTTCGAATGAATGAACCCAAGGTCACTAAACACGAAAAAGTAAGAGTTCAACGAAAGAAGATAGCGGGGTTCCACACTCAGTACACTATACGCGTTGACGTACATACTGCCTTCATCGAATCCGCGGAGTAGTCGGTAGCCTCCGATTTGAAAGAGCTCGTTCTTATATAATGGATGTGAACTATAGGTAATAGCTGCATTGCAGGTCGAGGCTAAGACTAACCGTTTTGTCAACGGAATAAAATAACTTCCCTGACCTTTTAGTGTATACTTAAAACTCTTTACCTGCAGGCTGTCGTAGAGATATGAAAAAGGAATATTCAATACAGGATCGATGGTGCTTTCCACGCTTGCATTTTTCAATACATTCCGGAAGGAGATGCTCCCATTGAACATGATACGATATCCTTTATGCGGATTAGGTTTATAATCGACCTGACTACGTTGGATTTCTAATCCGAAACTTCGGTAGGTGACATCGCCCAATTCAGGAAGACGCCGTGTGGAAATAAGTGATGGTATGTTGATGTTCAACACCCTTGAGCTTGCCAGCTCATAATAAAGTTTCATTTGTTGATTGGCACTGAATTGATAAATCAATCCCAGTTCGCCGTTGACATTCTTGAACGTGGTATCTTTCTTATAAAAATTAAATTTCCCTGAGACCCCGATGGGTGTGTTGAACA
The DNA here is from genome assembly GCA_903875055.1 of uncultured Bacteroidota bacterium. GTDB lineage: Bacteria > Bacteroidota > Bacteroidia > Chitinophagales > Chitinophagaceae > OLB11. The sequence continues at coordinate 13,505 of CAIQUX010000008.1, read as the reverse complement.
GATAAGGCAATTGGATTTCGATATCATATCGCGGACTTTGGTATTGAAGATTTTGCCAGTTGAGAGTAAGGTTTTCGCCATATCCTACTGCATTTACAAAAGCCAGCTTCACATCACCTGTCAATAAAAACTTGCCGGCGCGTTCAGTGTTATTCGGCAACAGGCCGATCAAGACATCGGCTCGGTTGGCCGATTTGGTTTTGATATACAAACTCAATTTGGTTTCCGCCACATTAAATTCAATACGCCATGGAGCGGCTTCCTGCAAAAACGAAAGTTCCCTGATACGTTTGCTGATGTCTCTGATTTTTGATTCATTGTATAACATGCCTTGTTTGAGTCCCAGATATTGCAACAGGTACTGTTTCGATATTTTGGCATCTTCGTTTACAATGATCGTATCAATTCGCACAAGTGGTCCTTTGTCGAGCGTTAATAAAGCATTGATTTGATTATCATGTATAGCTACACTATCCAGAAAAACAGACGCAAATGGATAACCGTTATCTTCAAAGTAGCTGATGACTTTTTCAAACACCGGAAGAAGTTTCTTTATTTCGACTTGTTTGTTGAAATACTCCTTCTCATCAAATCGCGCTTGTGTCAGCAGGGATGAAGGGATGTTCTTATTCTTTAACGCTGCCCATGTAAATTTCTTTCCTGTGGTAACGTTTGCCGAAGCACTTGTCTCATCCCATGTCAATGAATCGATGCTGGCAGTGAGATACCCTTGTCTGTATAGTTCCAGATGAGCCGCTTTCAGCGCTTCGTTGCAGTCAATAAATGAATTGAATTTCTGGGGCACTCGTGTCAACGCAAAAAACGAATCGCTTTCTCCCCGAAGCTTAAGTCCAAAGGATTGAGCTTCCATCTTGATACAGATAGAGAGTAGGAGACAGCAACCAAAGACTATTTTTTTTATCACAGCGTATTCGAAAGATACTTTTGTTTTTTGTTCTGCAAAGAAACTACTTTTACATCTATTCCTATTCGGGTTGATGGCAGGCATTTATATTCATATTCCATTTTGTAAAAAAGCATGTCACTATTGTGATTTTCATTTCTCCACGTCTTTGACATATAAGAACGAACTTGTTCAACATTTATTGAAGGAGATCGAACTTCGCAAGGACTATCTGAAAGGAGAAACGGTCGATACCATTTATTTTGGAGGCGGTACACCAAGCCTGCTGAGTAAGGAGGAACTGATTTCGATACAAGACAAAATACATAAAACGTTTAGCGTTCACGATGCGATCGAATGTACGCTCGAAGCGAATCCCGATGACCTGTCAACAGATAAGTTAATAGAATTAAAAGATGCAGGTGTAAACCGATTGAGTATCGGCATTCAAAGTTTTTTCGATGAGGATTTACAGTACATGAACCGTTCGCATGATGCTGAACAGGCAGCTCGTTGCATTGATTCAGTGCGGTCTGCCGGAATTGAGAATTTCAGTATTGATCTGATCTTTGGTTATCCGTTATTAAGTGACGATAAATGGAAACAGAATATCGAAACGGCGTTGAAATATGAAGTGCCTCATCTGTCGTGTTACGCCATGACAGTAGAACCAAAAACGGCGTTGGCTTCGTTCATCAAATCAAAAAAGACACTTCCGATCAATAACGAACAAAGCGCCTCGCAGTTTGAGTATCTTATGAATGTGTTGCAGGCGAATGGCTATGAACATTATGAGATTTCAAATTATGCCATGTTAGGTAAACGGGCGGTGCATAACAGCAATTACTGGAAAGGAATTCCATATCTGGGAATCGGGCCTTCGGCACATTCATTTGATGGTGTGAGTCGTCAATGGAATGTGGCGAATAATATGAAATATATCAAATCGCTCAGTGAGGGAATCGTACCCTTTGAACAGGAAGTCCTTTCTGAAACTCAACAACTGAATGAACGCATCATGACATCGCTTCGAACGATGGAAGGACTTGACAGGGCCTGCTATAAAAATAAGTTCAGTAATGAAGTGGCGGCAGAATTTGACAAAACAGTTCAGCACTTCATACAGGAAGGATTGCTCCTTGCAGAAAACGATGTGATAAAACTTACACAGCAAGGGAAACTTTTTGCCGATTATGTGGCCGGTGAATTGTTTGTGTAAGCAAGGATTAATTTTCGTCAATGGTTCTTACTATGCGAATCATTAATTTCTTCTGTCAACACCCCAATACAATTTCGTTTGTAGAGTATGTAAAAAATTCTGTCCTTCCAGTCTGATAAGATTCATCACAAAAGTTTCCTTTTTTACAGCCAGAGAAACATGACTGTCGATGGCTTCAGAGCGGGCATCCAGGGTGCAAAGAAATTGTTCGGCCCTTCCTTCCACTTCGAAGGAGATAATACTGCTGTCGGCTACAACCAATGGACGTACATTCAGATTATGAGGAGCTACCGGTGTGATGACAAAGCTGTTGGCCTGCGGAAAGATGATGGGGCCACCGCAACTTAATGAATAACCCGTAGAACCTGTTGGAGTCGACACAATCAGACCGTCAGCCCAATAGGTGCAAAGAAATTCTCCATTCAGATACGTATGTATTTTTATAAGGGACGAGCTGTCTTTGCGATGTAACGAAAATTCGTTCAGAGCATAGGGAGCATCCGCGAAGATAGGAATGCTGGAATCGAGATGCATAAGGGTACGGGGATCCAAAATATAATTACCGGCAAGTAATGATGTAACAGCGAACTCGATCTGATCAGCGCTGGTGCTGGCTAGAAAACCCAGACGTCCCAGATTGATTCCCAACACAGGAATGGCCTTATCCCCTACAAATTTTACAGTATCGAGCATAGTGCCGTCGCCACCAAGACTGAATAGAAATTTTGTTTTGGGAGGCAAAGGACAAGATTCTGAGAAGCATTCAAATTGCGCAGGGAGAGCGATGATATTCTCAAGCCGTCTGACCAGATCTTCATACACGATAGCGGTTATCTTATGCTTTTCCAGACTTTCAAACAATTGTTCGAACAACACGATATCTTCCTCATCAAATGCACGGTTATAAATGGCTATATGCATGCTTTATTCTTTGTTTCCATGTAAAAATAATCCATTTTGTTTTAAATGGTTGAAACTATATTCTATCCTGAATTTAGCATAGTATGAAATCACGATATCAATGCCGGCACCATATCCATTCAGTATTTTATTATTCAGGAAACTGTTGCCGGCATCTTTTGAATACACATACCCAAGGTCATCATACACTTTTGCATATATCCGCAAAGGTATATATCTGATAAACCCGATGATGCCTTGATTGATCACACGGTCAATGATTCTGCATCGGAGGTTTCCTCTTAATACGGCGTAATGGCTACCATCGATTACATAATATTCATATCCACGCACATATTCATTTTTAAAACCTAATGCACGTTCGTTGAAATAAGGCTGCTCTTCAGGAAAAGAAAGTCTGCCTCTGAATACAAGCGAGGATGAAAAATGATTAGTGAATTTCTTATAGTAGGAGACCTCAGTTCGAATAGAGAATTGATTCAGGTCTTTGTCAATACCGAGCCCCCTTTTGGTAATGCTTCCTTTGGCATCCAACCCGTTCAGCGGATAAATCCGGATATCGGTGTTATTAAATCCGATGATGAATTTTAATTCAAGAAAATTAAGTTTCTTTTTACCCCCGAGATAATCAGGATTCTTATCGAGCAGTTCCTGTGTGATGGCATAATGATTATAACTCAGATTCAATTCATAATTGAAAGCATAGGCCGGACGGTATGTGTAGGTTAGTTCGGTTTGAAAATACTTATATGGGTACTCGTCATCATGATAAAAATTAAGTTTGTTCAGACTGGTCAGATAACTCACTTCTCTTCCGGTCGAATAAGTGGCACTGATGCCAAGACCTCGTTTAAGATGTCGGTCGATGAAAGGGATCTTGTAAAAAATATCAAAATACTTATTGTAGCCTATCATCGCTGTGCCTCCGATACGCTCGCTTCGTCCCCTGAAATTGACGCGTGTCAGTTGCAACCCGATATTGGTCCTTTCAAGATTCGCATGTTGTTCTTTCCACCAGACGTTAAAGTTCCGGTCAGCCAAGGTGAATTCTGGTTTAGGAATCCAGAAAAATATTTCAGTCACCGTGAATTCAATTTCAATATTATTCTCATCAACTTGTACAACTTCATATTGCGCTGACGAGAAAAGCTGAAGGTTCAGTATCCGGCGTTTATTGAAATCCAATTCAGATTCTAGGTCTGAACTTAAGAGACTATCACCCGAATGAAGAGTCATTTCACGAAGGATGATCTGCGGCTTGGTAATATCATTCCCTTTGAACCTGATTTCTGTGATATGAAGCATTTTTGAATGAATCGTATCTTTTTGAACCCGATCGTATCGTGACGCAAAAGTACAAACAGGCAGAAGACACAAAAACAGGAGGATGATCCGTAGCAAGTATGAAATTTTAATTCCAAAAATAGGAAGATTTGTGCGACAATACCTGAACAAATACATGAAGTGATTTCAAGGGAGTATTCAGATCAAATCAAGAAAATTGTGGACTGCTTTATTGCCTTTGGCCTGGCTCTTTGACATCCTATTAGGTTAACCTTTGATTCACTGAACCAATTCGAAAATGTCAAGACGATCTTTACGAAGGATAAAGAGCCGGTTCCGCTCGACCCTGAGTTGCTCTATGTTTTCAGGCTCCGAAAGCGCCAGTTTTCGTTCAGTAAATGATTTGATATTATATGAAATTAAATAAGGTGTTGAGAAATAAACAAGATATGAATTAAAAAACTGGAGGTTGTTTGCCTTGATATGATAAGTGGTGTTATAAAACCCAAACTGATCGAATTTTCGTATACCGTCAAGCGTATCGGCAATATATAAGGCGCTGTCATATTCTGTCATATCTGACGGAGAAGACGGATTCTCAGAAAGGGTCCGCAAGTTTGTATTCTGAAGGATAGCCAGTTGTTCATTCACTTTAAGCAGCGAGCCGGAGGACTGGTCATATAACCAGATATTACCGTCGGCAGAATTAGCAATACAACTGACATTATTCAGCCCGATTGAATTCAACTGATACACATTTTTTCTGGTCAGCATATTATCCAATACGATGATCTGATTATAGTCTGAAAAGAAAAGCAGGATCCGTAACGGATTGGAGGCGTCGATAAGGGATATCTTCCCTTTTTTAATTTCATTGAAAACACCGATACTATCTCCTTTTTCATTTAGTCGGAGAAGTGTATTATTTTCTTTGACCAGATATATATTTCCCAAGGGATCAGTTGATAATAATCTCGCTTCAATAGGTATGGATTTAATGAAAACCAACGAATCTGCCGAACAAATTTGGTTGTTCAGCAGAAGCAAGAAAATATAGAATAATATTGTTTTCACAGTAGTAGGAACATGCCGAGCACTACTAGTAAAGAGTAGAGTAGGCTCCTTCTCTAAGCAGACGCCAATCGAGTCCGTCATTTTCACTGATGTATAATCCGATATCGGTTGCACAGAAATGATAATAACGTTCTACATCTGTACGATAGACTACTTTCTTGCCTACGACAAAATGTACTTTGGCATACCAAGGGATACCGTGACCCGAAGGGATGAATGTGGTTCCTTGAAGACGATGTAAACCTGCACTGTCAAGTCCGACAAAAAATGAATTGTTCAGGCTCAGGGATTGGCTGCCAAAGAGGATTTTTCGATTTTTAGGTAAGCCCGTACACATATTCCAATTGACTCCTGCATCGGTACTGACAGCGACGCCATATTTGCCCGAAAAGTCAATGGCAATCAAATCGTTGTTCTGATGTGTGATATACCAGACCGTAGTGTCTTTAGGTAAGAATTTATTCTGGCTTATTTTAGTCCATGAACCAGCCACCTTTTTTTCATAAATATTAGCACTATCCTTAATGAAATACATGTTTCCGTTGTCAAGCTGAGTAATTGAAGTTGGTTTTACAACAGGGTTTGGAGTAGGTGGAGTCCAATTGGTTTCAGCGGCAAAGGTGACACCATTATCAGTGCTTTTTTCAAGGCCTGTGCTGGTGCAGAGATACACAGTCTTGTCGATTTTGTCATACAATGACTGATTTGGGAGGAAATATTTGTAGAATAAATCTTCAAAATTTCGGGGATGATCATTTGATTGTTTGAAGGCTGCACCTTCGTTTCGGCTAAAGTAGAAATTTTCTTTTAGATACAAAAGCATGGTATCAGCTGCCAATACCTGACGTACTGTCGAATGGTCGGTAGGGAATAAGGTATTGAAATACAGGGCATCATTCGTCTTATGTAGTGTGCCGTAATAACCGCCCACATAAAGGATATAAGGCGTTTTGACCGTGCCTGAATTGTCCACCTGATTGTATTTTTTGCAACCCATGAAACCCAGCACAAACAGCCCGAATAACAATATCTGAATATAAACTCTCATGTTGACTATTAATATTAAATTTTGAATGTAAATCTGATAAATACGCTCACAACCTTACTTCAGCGCAACTGAAAGCCGTATCTTTACCCTGATTTAGACGCTAATATACTATAAATCGTTAGACTTGAAACATAAAAAACGGAAAATATGAAAGTTGCAATCAGATTCCGTAGATAGAAGAATGAGGGTTTTCTACTATTGAATTCCCTTACCAGATGAAAAAATTGATACAATGAAAATATCCTTCCATGGTGCTGCACGAACAGTGACCGGTTCCAAACACCTTATCAAACTCGATAACGGCAAAAAAATATTACTTGATTGCGGTCTATTTCAGGGAATGGGCGAGCAGACGATGGAGCTGAATCAACATTTCGGTTTTACTGCTGCTGAAGTTGATTATATGATCTTATCACACGCACATATCGATCACTCCGGTCTGCTCCCGAAACTTGTCAAAGAAGGATACAAGGGACATATTTATTGCACGCCGGCGACTGCCGACCTCACGGAGATTCTCCTCCTCGATTCTGCTTATATTCAGGAAGCCGACGTGGCATTTGTCAATAAGAGACGGATTGCACAAGGATTGCCAGCCCTGAAGCCCTTGTATTCAGTGTCTGATGTCAATGAAGTATTGACAAGGTTCATTGAAATTCCGTACGATCAGCTATGCCATATTGATGAAAATATTTCCTTTCAATACACCGATACCGGCCATATTTTAGGAAGCGCAGCGATCCATCTCACTATCAATGAAAATGGGAAAAGCAGAAAGATAACTTTTAGCGGAGATGTTGGTCGATACAGGGATATTATTCTGCGTTCACCCGAAACCTTTCCACAATCTGACTATATCATCATTGAAAGTACCTACGGCAACTCGTTGCATGAGGAAAGTGCTGATACAGAAGAAGATCTTCTAAAATATATCACAGAAACATGTATCGAGAACCGCGGTCGATTGGTCATCCCAGCCTTTAGTGTCGGTCGAACTCAGGAACTTCTTTTTGCGTTGAACAAGCTAGAAACCCAGGGACGCTTACCCGATTTGCCATATTATGTTGATAGTCCCTTATCTACGAAAACGACTGAAATTGTAAAAAAACATAGTGAGCTGTTTAATGATAGTGTCATTGAATTGATGAAAATGGACAAATATCCCTTTGATTTTAAAGGTCTGAAATTCATCACCGAGGCGGCCGATTCCAAAAAACTCAATGACCGTAAAGATCCGATGGTAATCATTTCGGCCTCGGGTATGGCAGAGGCAGGGCGCGTGAAACATCATATTGCGAATGCGATCGGTAATCCAAGGAACATGATCTTGATGGTCGGTTTTTGTGAATACCACTCTTTAGGTGCTAAACTCATGCGTGGCGAAAAACAAGTTCGAATTTACAGGGAAGAATTCGACGTGAAAGCACAGGTTGCCAGTATACGAAGCATGAGTGCTCATGGCGATTATGATGATTTGTGCCAGTTTCTTGCTTGTCAAGATCCATCGGCTGTCAGGCACTTGTTTGTTGTTCATGGAGAACCTGAAGTGCAGGATGAATTCAGACAGCGTCTGATCAATAAAGGGTTTGGTAAAGTGATGGCACCGGAATTACATCAAACGATTCAATTGGATTAAAAAGAATCCAAAACAGATAGCGCAATCTATTCATAGCCAGTGCTTCTTTCAAGTACGTCGATATGATGCACTTAAACATTAAAAACAAGTAGCCAACGTCTTTTTGTGGCGCATTTTATGGCCGTTTTTTAGCAGGAACGTATGGATAAAACATAACAATAAAATAAATTGGCACCAAAGTTGATTTAGCATCCTTCGTAAACAAGAGCGAAGTGAAAAGTTCAGAATTAATTGTCATCTTAGGTGCCTCTGACAATCCGATGAGACCAAGCTATATGGCCGAAAAACTGTTACGAAACAAAGGTTACCGAACCATGAATGTTTCATATAGCCATACGCCAACGAACGTTGTTAATAATGAGGTGATTGAAAAAGAAGAAAAGACAATCACTATTTTTTTAAAGCCAGAACAACAGAAAAAATATTATAACGACATACTTTCAATGAACCCTCAACGTATCATTTTTAATCCTGGTTCTGAAAATGAAGAGTTTCGTACCCTGGCTCTTAAGAGAAATATACAAGTACTCTCTGGATGTACTATTGCGCTTCTAATTAACAGCATGCTCTAAGCTTGTTCATAACTTTTTAAGAAAAACATAATCTACGATTAATCTCCTGCCAAAGAATAGTGTGTACATTTATACTACACAATCTTTGACCCTATGCTTTGGAGAAAATTCAACGGCGAATCTATCACATTGCCAATCAAGACGGCAGTTGAAGAAATGATAGAAAGTGAAGCTTTTAAAGGGAATAAACTCAAGGTATGTATCGGTACCGATTCTCAGGTGAAAGGAAATGAAACCGAATTCGCCACCGTCATTGTGTTTTTAAGGGAAGGACGAGGAGGATTCATGTTTATCCATAACGAAACAACGCGTATCAAATACTCTATCAAGGAACGTATGTTGGTAGAGGTCTCCAAAAGTATTGAAATAGCATATGAACTGTGTGATCTGTTTACTATCTATGATGTGGATATGGAAGTACATGCCGATATCAACACGAATCCGCAGTTTAAAAGCAATGAAGCCTTACGGGAAGCCACAGGTTATATACTAGGAATGGGATTTGCCTTCAAGGCTAAACCCGAAGCTTTTGCCAGCAGCTGTTGTGCCAATAGAATGGTGAATTGACAATTACATCATTCCGATATGTATTCTGGATACTAGATTCAATTAAGCGCCTATCATTAAAGGCATCAGCAACATCAATAAATCTTCGTTTTCTTTCTTTTCGACCGGTTTCACCAGACCAGCACGGGTAGGTGTGCTTAATTCAAATAACACCTCATCACCATCCAGTACAAGAATCAGTTCAAGCAACAAGCGTGCATTGAAGGCGATTTTCATGTCTTCACCTACGTACTGACAAACCATTTGTTCATTCCCTTCAAATGAAAAGTCAACGTCTTGTGCATAAAGATGAAGGTTGTTGCCGACAATATCCAATACCACCTGAGTGGTGGTTTTATTGGCGAATACGCTCACACGACGAAGGGCACTGACAAAATCGCTCTTGCTGAGAACCAAGCGGAACGGATTGTCTGCGGGTATCACCACTTTATAATCAGGGAATTTTCCGTCAATCAATCGGCAGCTCAATTGAATGTCTTGTCCGGCTACGAAAAGATGATTCTTATTATATGAAACAGTCACTTCTGTGGAACTGTTCAGGTTGTTTTTCAACTGGTTCAACGCCTTGCGGGGTACGATAAAGGTATCTTCATGAGGGCAATGGACATCCGTTTTTACACATCGTACGAGCCTATGAGCATCTGTGGCCACAAAGGTGAGCGAGTTTTTACCCAATTCAAAATACACACCGCTCATCGTAGGACGCAAATCATCGGTACTGACAGCTATGATGGATTTAGCAATGCCGTCGCCGAGTTCAGCAGCCGACATAGTGAAACTTGTGGTATCATCAGCCTTAGGCTCAGAAGGGAAACTTTTAGCGTCCTCGCCAACGATCTTGTATTTTCCTTGTTCACTGGTAATGTCGATGCCAAAATCTTTGGTATGGATATCAAAAGTGATTGGCTGTTCAGGCAAATTTTTCAGATAATCAAGCAATACTTTCGCCTGGATACAAATACTTCCTTCTTCCTTAGATTGAACCTCGATACTGACCTTCATCATCGTTTCCAAATCAGTACTGACCAACGTAAGTTTGTTTTGCTCCAGAATGAATAAGAAATCTTCGAGGATAGGCAACACATTGTTTGTAGAGATGATTCCACTGATGCTTTGCAGGTTTTTGAGCAAGGTGCCGGACGAAACAATAAACTTCATTTGCTTGAGATATTAGATTAGTGCACAAATATAGAACCTTTATCGTAAACACGAAACTTAAAGGATAGGTTATGGGCTAGTAGTTATGAGTTATTGAGTTATACGTTAAAAGATAACAGCAAGAATGCCAGAGGTATAAGTTATCAGATATCTAAGACCTGATAACTACTAACTTATAACTTGGACATAAATAACTCATCCCTCATCTTTCTTCTTCTTACTTTATCTTTGTTACTCTACAAGAAAATATGAACAGATTAAAAATAGCAGGACTTGAGCCGCTTCCGGTATTTGAAGGAAGTAATTTTATAAACGTTGGTGAACGCACAAATGTAACTGGATCGAAGAAATTTGCCGAGCTCATTCGGAACGACCAATATGAGGAGGCCCTTTCGGTGGCTCTTCAGCAGGTTGATAATGGTGCCCAGATTATCGATATCAATATGGACGATGCCTTACTCGATGGCGAGAAGGCCATGGTCACTTTTTTAAACCTGGTACAGGCCGAACCTTCAATTGCTAAAGTGCCTATCATGCTTGACAGCAGTAAGTTCAGCATCATCGAAGCCGGGTTGAAATGCGTACAAGGTAAATGTGTGGTGAATTCCATTTCACTGAAGGAAGGCGAAGAATCTTTTATCCGTCAGGCTAAAATCTGTCAGATGTTCGGCGCAGCTGTTATAGTCATGGCGTTTGATGAACAAGGTCAGGCCGATACCCTGCAACGACGACTGGATGTATGCGAAAGAGCCTATAAGATTCTCACCGAAAAACTTCATTACAAACCATCCGACATCATATTCGATCCGAATATATTTGCCGTCGCTACCGGACTCGAAGAGCATCTCAATTATGCCATCGATTTTATCGAGGCCACCAAGCAACTGAAACAGAAATTCCCCGAAACTAATATCAGTGGTGGCGTTAGTAACCTTTCATTCTCATTCAGAGGAAACAATTATGTACGTGAAGCCATGCACAGTATCTTTCTGTATCATGCTATCAGGGCGGGTATGGGTATGGGTATCATCAATGCTGGTGCCTTGCCGATTTATGATGATATCGACGTCGAACTGAAGGACTTGATTGAAGACGTACTTTTCAATCGCAGGCCCGAAGCCACCGATCGTCTGATTGAATATGCCGAAGGCTTAAAGAATAAAAAAGGTACTACGGCAGCCGGTCCGAATAATGAATGGAGAAACGGGACAGCTGAAGAAAGGCTGGTGCATTCTCTGGTGCATGGTATAACAGAATATATCGATCAGGATACGGAGGAGGCAAGAGCCTCCTACTCGCGTCCATTGGATGTCATTGAAGGTCCATTGATGAAGGGTATGAATGTCGTCGGTGATTTATTTGGCAGCGGAAAAATGTTTTTACCTCAAGTAGTTAAAAGCGCTCGGGTGATGAAGAAGAGTGTAGCCTATCTTACACCTTTTATTGAAGAAGAAAAAGCAAAGAATATCACACAGGAAGCAACCGTGGCACCCAAAGTGTTACTGGCCACTGTCAAAGGTGATGTGCATGATATCGGAAAAAATATTGTGGGCGTAGTGCTCGCTTGTAACGGATATAAAATCATCGATCTGGGTGTGATGGTTCCTGCCGACAGGATACTGGAAGAAGCCATCAAACATAAGGTGGATGTCATCGGATTGAGCGGACTCATTACCCCATCACTCGACGAAATGGTGCATATTGCTCATGAAATGAAGCGAAGGAATTTTTCAATCCCCTTATTGATCGGAGGTGCCACTACGTCTCGTATGCATACGGCTGTGAAGATTGCCGAAAACTATGATCAGGGTGTATTACATGTACTTGACGCCTCACGTAGCGTGACCGTAGTGAGTGATTTGCTCAATGAAAACAAAGAAGCCTTATTGAACAAAACCAAAGATGAATACCATAAGCTCAGAGAAGATTTCCTGAACCGAAAAACCAGTAAAGATTATCTATCATTGAACCAGGCCCGGGAAAATAAAGTGAAGATCGATTGGAACAACTTCAAACCGGCAGAGCCGAAAATGACCGGCACTAAAGTCTTACACAATTACCCTCTCGCTGAAATTGCCGCCTATATTGATTGGACGCCGTTCTTTATTACCTGGGAAATGCATGGCAAATATCCGGGTATTCTTAGCGACGAGAAAGTCGGCTTGGAAGCAAGCAATCTTTTCGCAGATGCCAATGCTTTATTGAAACAAATCATTGCCGAAAACTGGCTACAAGCCGAAGGTGTCTGTGGTATCTGGGAAGCCAGAAAAACAGCCGATGATGATATACAACTTGTGAACGGAGACACGATGACGACCCTTCACTTTCTGCGTCAGCAAATCAAGAAAGCCGAAGGGCAGGCCAATTATTGTCTGGCCGATTATATATCGCCTTCAGGAAAAGATTATGCCGGTGCGTTTGCCGTGACCATCAAAGGCATCGAGCCACATCTGCAACGGCTGACTGAGCAACATGATGATTATAACAAGATTATGTTACAGGCCCTAGCCGATCGATTGGCGGAAGCCTTTGCAGAGCTGCTTCATAAGAAAATGAGAACCGAATATTGGGGCTATATCAACAATGAAATACTCAGCAATGAAGACCTTATCAAAGAAGAGTATCAGGGTATACGTCCTGCACCGGGTTATCCGGCTTGTCCTGACCATACTGAAAAAATTAAATTATTTAATTTGCTCGACGTGCAAAATTCAATCGGCATCGAACTGACAGAATCGCTTGCGATGTACCCGGCTGCTTCGGTATGCGGTTGGTATTTTGCCCATCCTGAAAGTAAATATTTTGGTGTCGGAAAAATTACACAAGAGCAATTAGAAGACTATGCGCAACGAACCGGCATGGGGCTTGAAGAAGCGACAAAATGGTTGAGGCCAATATTGGATTAATGTTTGTGTGATGTCTATCGCCCTAGAGTACTTTGCTGTCAGATTTAATCAACACTATCTCAGGCTGGTTTTCTATTCCTTAATATACTTTTCGCTTAGATCAATTTTATCTAACACTTCATGTATCAATTTTTTATTGGCAATCCTTAAAATCCAATCTTCAGGAATTGATTCATACCCATAATACAACCCCGACAAAGCACCTGTTAATGCTGC
>CAIQUX010000007.1 GCA_903875055.1 uncultured Bacteroidota bacterium | reverse complement strand
GCATGACTATCACGAGTATCACACCCGCTAACGTAAAATACAATCCTTTTTTAAAGAGACTGTTACCCGGCATAAACATCCAAAACGAAGAAAGCACAAAAAAGAACAGCCCGGCACCGAAAAATACATTCAGAAAAAACAAAGGATCCTTGGTGCCTGCCTTATGTAAATGTGTGAGTTTCTCGAGAAATTTAGGCAGTGATTTTTTAGTATAACTGACGGCACCTGTAGCCATGTTATATGTACCGTTTTTGAATGTTTCTATATCACCATTGATCGAATCGATTTTAAGTTCACGCATACGGATAGCCTTACCAAGCTTCTCAACTGGCAGACCTGGTTTCAATTGTTCTTCTATCTGTCTCGTCTGTTTTAAGAAATTAGTATCCCTGAATATCAGGATGATACCACTGATGGCATACACGGCCATGATGCCTGCCAGAAAAAAACCCAGATATCGGTGATAGATACGCATGTTGCGGTGTAAATAACTTTTGTTGCTCATTCGTTTGAAAATTTGAACAAAGAAAGGGAATCTGATACGTTTTACATAATGAATGAGATGAGAGATGTAAGAGGAGAGATGAGAATAAGCGTTATGATTAATTCTAAGGCTATGCTAACAAAACTCGAATGTCTATCGTCCTGAAAATATAACCCGAAAAATAACTATAGTATGAAACGTCTCAAGCAACCAATTTTGCTGCTTTCTTTGATAAGCATGTCCCTTCTTTTGGGCTGCGATCCCACCCACCGGGGTGATGCCATGATAAATAATCAGAGTGATTATGAACTGAAACTTCATTTCAATACGGTGGTATTGGATTCCAGCATTACGATACCGGCTCACAGTACCGTGAATATCTATCATTTTGTAGCGGCCAGTGCCGGACAGGATATTACATGTTGTCCGTGTGAATTACCCGGTCTTACCTTAGGTGTCAGCGATACCACTAAAGTGATTGATAAGTCGATTTTGGAAACAACTAACTGGCAAATGTCAAATGATAATCACAATCATTATAGTCATAAAGTCATTGGTTGTACTTTTCTTATTGAGGCTGGCAATATTCATTAACGGAATTATGTAGTTTATAATAGTGACAGGTAAGTCAGAACATAATCATAAAGGAGGATGGTTGCTATTCACTGTAAAGATGTAACGCAAGGTTCAATATTACCTGATATGAATACGTTCAGAAACCGCTTTTATCATGAAGATATTATTGAGATGTAAATCGCCTGCGATACCTATGAAATCATTTACTGATGAAGAATCAGCTAAAATCTGGTTGCGGCAGTATATTTAGCCATTAATAGCAAATTCAAAATAAAATAACATGACACACCCAATTTTCCCTTGTCTGTGGTTTGATGGCAAAGCCAAGGAAGTCGCCACTTTTTATTGTTCGGTTTTTAAGGAATCGAAAATATTATCTGAAAACCCGATGGTAGTAATGTTCGAATTGAACGGATCCAAATTCATGGCTCTTAACGGAGGGCCACAATGTAAGTTTGACGAAGCCGTTTCCTTTGTGGTGAATTGTGACACCCAGGAGGAAATCGATGATTATTGGGAGAAACTGACTGAAGGTGGACAAGAAAGTCAATGTGGATGGCTTAAGGATAAATATGGCGTGTCATGGCAGATTGTTCCAAGCATACTCGGAGAATTGATGAGTGAACCGGAAAGGTCAGCGCGCGTGGTACAAGCTTTTATGGGTATGAAAAAACTGGATATGAAGGTGTTGAAAAACGTTTAGTTTGCTTAGCATTTAAATTATACCGTTGATATTCTAGTGCGCTTCTTCAGCAGCTTTGGCAGCAGCTTCAGCGTCTACTTTGCTTTTTCTTGGCAGAAGAAACAGTAGTGGGAATACAAGTGCAAAGAACAAAGTGATCAATCTGAACGTATCCAGATAGGATAGCATATAAGCTTGCTTATTGAGCGTAAAGTCAAGTACAGCATATGCCTGATGGGTAGCAGCATCAAAGGTGGCACCGGTGCGGGCAATGATACCTTGTGTGATCGTATTCAATCGTTCTACAAAGGCAGGATTTGAAACGGCCATATTCGCTGCCAGATCAGACCTATGTTGAGCAAAACGATTGGAGATATAATTATTGGCAATCGCAATCCCGAAGGCCCCTCCTAATTGCCGTGTCATATTACTTAGTGCAATAGCAGAAGGATAATCTTTAGGTGAAAGTCCTGCCACAGATTGTGTGATCAAAGGCAGTTGCATCATGGAAATTCCAAAGGTGCGAAGAATTAAAACAAAGAAGAAATCCCAGCGGTCAGCGAATCCATTCATCGAGCCACCATACCATCCGAAAATGCCAAACATGATACAACCCACCACCATGAAAGGAAGAGGCGGCACACCGGCGCCCATAGCCTTACCAATCAAAGGAAAGATGAACACACCGACAAGGGTAGGGAAGAGAATGGCCAACCCTGTTTCATAAGCTGTGAACCCATTGATTCGTTGCACTAATACAGGAAATACATACACAGAAGTAAATAACCCGATACCAACTACAAATGCCGTGATATTGGTAATGGCCTGAACTCGGCTACCAAGGATATGTAAATTCACGGCCGGATTTTTGGTTGTCAATTCCCGATAGATGAATCCCACTAATCCTACAAAGGCCACCACGGTAAAAATCTGAATATAATGAGAGGCAAACCAGTCTTCAGCTTCACCACGTTCCAACACATATTGCAGTGAACCTATACCTACCGCCAAGGTGATGATACCGAGATAATCTATATTGATATTGGCTTTGTTAGCACCTTCTCCTTCCCGTTTCGGAACAAAATTGATTGCCAATATAGTAGCCACGATACCAACGGGTATGTTGACATAAAAGATCCATGGCCAATTGAGATGCTCCATGATATAGCCGCCTACGGTCGGGCCAAGCGTAGGACCCAACACGATACCCATACCGAAGATGCCACCGGCAATAGCACGATCTTTAGGATCAAAGGCATCGAACAGAATAGCTTGTGATGTGGAGAGTAAAGCACCACCACCTATTCCTTGAACGAAACGCCAGAAGACCAGCATGCCCAAACTTGTGGATGCACCACACATATAAGAAGCGACCGTAAACAAGATCATGGATACGATATAATAATTTTTCCGTCCGAAATATTCACCCAGAAATCCAGTTAGCGGTATGATAATGACATTCGCGATAGCATACGATGTAATGACCCAGGCTACGTCCTCGATGTTCACACCCAAACTGCCCGACATGTTGAATAAGGCCACATTCACGATGGATGTGTCAAGCAACTCCATGATGGCAGCTGTTATCGTGGTGAGAACAATGATTATTTTGGCAAAGCCTCTGGCTCCTGACATAGTATTTCTTTTACCGGATGAATGTTAGTGAACAGGAACGATGGCTTTCGCACTCATACCGGCACGAAGTTGTATTTCTTGTTTGGATGTTTCAGTGATCACAATTTTTACCGGAATACGCTGAACAACCTTTACAAAATTTCCGCTGGCATTATCGGGAGGCAGCAAGGCGAATTTAGCACCCGTAGCTGCCGCAATACTTTCAATCTTTCCTTCAAAATCAATCGAAGGATAGGCATCCACTTCTACTTTTACCTTATCACCCACTTTCATTTTGGCTACCTGTGTTTCCTTGAAATTGGCCGTTAGCCATAGATTGTGATCTTCCACAACAGAACAAACGGGTGTGCCGATATTCAATAATTGTCCTACTTGTACCGATTTCTTTGAAACCACCCCATCACAAGGTGACAGAAGTACGGCATACGATAATTGCAGTTTAGCGAATTCCAATTCAGATCGGCGTTGTTCAATCAAGATTTCAGCCAATTCAATTTGCTTTGTCGCCACACCTGCCTGATTCTTTGCCACATTCTCTTGTCCGCGTCCTGCATCGGCTTGCTTACTGGCAACCGAAGTCTGTTTGGTCAATACCACGAATTGCTGCTGCGCGGCTTTGAGCATGGCTTCCGATGATTCTTTTTCAGCTTTCACGGCATCGAACTGTTGTTGGGTTACGGCTTTGTCGGCCAGTAAGGAAGCATATCGTCTGAAGTCTTCGTTCGCTTTCCAATATCGTGACTGAGCTGCATCGATATTCGATTGAGCAGTGATCAGTCCGGCTGCTGCCGCATCTACATTGCTTTCGCTGGTAGCAGTATTGGCTTTTGCAAACTTTGTACCCGCCTCAGCCGTGCCTGCATTGGCCCGTGTTATCATCAGATTGGCTTCTGCATTTCTAAGCGCAATTTCCGCTTGTTGCACCTTAAGTGTAAGTTCCCTGTCATCGATGGTGAGTAAGGTATCACCTTTCTTTACATGCTGGTTTTCACTGACCATGATGGCCGTAACATAGCCGGCAGTTTTTGGGCTGATGGATGCGATATTGGTTTCGAGATAGGCATTTTCGGTATCTTCATTTCCGAAGACATACATCAGTTTCGTGACACCGAAATATCCGGCAATGAGTAAGACGGCTCCAAGGACGAAAGGAAGTATCTTGTTTTTCTTTTGTGTTTCAGACATGGTTTGTATTGTTAATGTGTAAAGGGTAGAGTGAAATTATTTACCAATTGATTTTTGCAATCTGGCATACGTTATTTCCGCATCGGCATTCGCATTGATCAGATTCAGTTGCGCCTGCGAATACAAGGCATCCGCTTCCAATAAGTCAGGGAGTGTGGCTATTTGATTGGCATAACGTGTTTGCATGATCCGTTGGTTTTCTTTGGCTTGATCGATTGATTTGTCGGCCAGTGTTATTTTTTGAAGAGCGGTATGATAGGCAGAAGCACTGGCATTGACTTCCATTTTTACCGCGTCTTCGCTTAATTCATTCAGACTGATGGTTTGCTGATAATTCGCTTTTTGTTCGCGCACCAGATCCTTGGCAGAGTATAAGTTGACGAGATTATAGGAAGCGGTGATGCCGGCAAACCAGGTTCCTTTAAACGCTTTTTCCTGCGGAAATACACGTTGGTTAGGAAGGTTGTAATCATAGTTGGCACCCAGACTGATGACAGGATAATAATTCCCTTTACTGATCTGAATCGCTTTCTTTACGGCTTGTTGACGATATTGATTGGCTTTGATTTCCTTTCTGTTTTGCAAGGCTTCAACCATCAACTCATCTGTTTGAGCTATTGTACGCTTACCTGATGTGACTGATTCATTCAGGTTGATTTTGGTATCAGTCGGTAAACCTAGCATCAGGTCGAGATTGAAATTCGTGATATCGATGGCACTTTGCACATCAGCCAGGTTCTGTTGGAGATTGGCTTTGTTCAGTTCAAGTTTCAATACATCATTTTGCAAGGCAATACCTTGATTTAAAAACATTCTGGTATCGGTCAATCGATGATCATATCGTTGCAGGTTCTCTTCCATTATATTCTTAGAAGCAATCAGTTTGAAGTAGTTGTAATATGCGTTGATGATATTCAGGCGGATTTCAGCTTTGTCTTTCTCAGCGTCAAGTTGTGAGGCCTCTTCAAGATACTGTGCCGATTTAAGTGTATTGACGGCACGAAAACCCGTAAATAATCCGTACTGCAGACCTAAGCGGTTGTATGATTGGTCAAGGATTTGCGGATTAAGGGAAACGGCCGGTGCCGATGGACTGAATTGCACCTTGAAAGGTTCGACATTGTCGCTGATGCGAGTATAGTTCAGGCTGGCATTCAGACTTGGAATCAACTGGTTTCTGACTTGTGCCACACGGGCCTGCATCATTGCTACTTTGCCATTGGCAATCGCGAGTTGTTTACTGTTTTGAACACCCAGTTCGAGCGCTTCGTCAAGTGAGAGATTCTTTACCTTCTGAGCTTTAAGCAACAGGCTGTTAAAAGCCAGAAGACTCAGTAAGAAAGTGTATTTGATCAGTTTAAACATAAAGACGTTTTTAGCGTATATGAAATGGTTGGTGTTTAGATTTCGATAAGATGTCGTTTCATCATATCCTTCAGGTGAAATTGCAAACGGTTTTTATATTCCTCCGAATAGAGCCCTTCTTTCTTTTTCTCTTTCATGATTTTGACTGAGACTGGCGACATATTGATCCAATGGAAGATGCTGGCCACCAATGAAGAAAGAGTCATCTCAGGGTCAACCGATCTGAACTCCCCGCATCGGATTCCATCCTTGATAAAAGAAAGCACCAATTCGAGATTGCCTCGTATATAATCGATAATGAGTTTGTTATGATCAGGTCGCTGTGTCATTGATATTTCGCGAAAAATGATCCTCGTGAAGTTGACATTTTTAAACATTTGCTCCGTATAGATTTCGATGGTGGCGTTTATTTTTTCCAGATGACTTAGTTCACTGCTTCGCTGATCCTCCAGTTTTTCTCTGATGAGCGGGAATTTCTCCTTCAGCATCGCTTCGAACAGACCTTCTTTAGAACCGAAGTAATAGGAAATCATGGCGATATTGATTCCGCTTTCCTGTTGTATGCTTCTGAGGGAGACAGCGTCGTATCCGTGCTCGGCAAAAAGAAATTCGGCACAATGCAACAGTTTTTCCCTGCTGTCCTTATCGACCAGTTGTTTTTTGTTTTTAACGTTCACCGCACAAAACTAAACACATGTTTAATTTAATCAAACAATCGTTTAACTATTTTATTGATAGGGTATAAGGAAGCCAAAAAATGTCATGTAGGTAGCATGTTTATTAAAGTCCCGAATGAATCTGACTTTATAAATGAAAAGAAGTCATACCTCAATTGATCATTCCGATGGGAGGATTGACATCTTTAAGCCTATCGTTTCGATGTGATTTACATTTAATAAATGAATGGGATGACTGCCTTCCGTTCTTTAGGATAATCGTTAAAGTGTCTGTGATACCAGTCATGATGGTTTTTGGCTCGAGGTACCAAGTTGGCAAATGTCCATACCATGAACGATAATGCCGGCAGATTCCAGGCCATAACGGCAAAGCCTGTCCATTCGATTATTTCACCCAACAGATTGGGGGAAGATATATAATCAAACAAAAAGCCTTTTGGAATTTTGTAACCGTCTTCGCCAGGCTTTCTAAGGTTGATAAGTGTATGATCAGATTTTAAATTGATCAACATACCGGCTATAAACAGGAGGGCGCCTATGATAAAAGAAGGACTCGTGAGCCATGCTGATGTGTAATATGATTGTCCATATTCTGAGAGGTAGTATCCGTTAAGCCCTGCGTTGACAACATTAAAGAAAATGGCATTGATCACAATCAGCAATGGCATTTTTTTTGAAGTCGGTTTAATTCGAAGAGGATAAATAAAGGTTCTGTTGATGTAATGGATAATCCAGAAAATAAAGAGTATCCAAACGAATGATTCAGTTGAATGTCGGCCCAGAAGGAGGAAATAGCACATAATAGCCAATGAAGGTAGTTCCATGATAAACCACCCTAGTTTGTTATTGACAGACCAGCCCCATTTTTCAGATGTATGCCTGCCGAAGGGGGCCGCTACAAAGTGCAGCAAAATGTGAATGATGAAAGCCAGCGCCATCCACGAATAGCTTATCGTATTTACTGAGTGAAGCGTCATCCGATTAATTTATTTCTTGATTTAATTGCCAATGATAAAAGTCTCGTAAAGTGTCATCTATAGGTCTGCATCGATGACCAAGTTCCTTTGACGCTTTATCATGATTCATATGAGGATGCCCATTCTTAAGCGCGTCAATCGATTCAATGGAAAACAAAGGTGCGGCCTTCGTAAGTTTACTATACAAGCTGATGAGAGGCAATATCGATTTTAAGAACCCATAAGGCAGGGTGATTTTTGGAACGGCTTTGCCGCTTACGTTATGGATAGCAGACGCGAGTTGTTTCATGGTTAGGTATCGCCCACTCAGTAGATAGACTTCTCTGTTTCTTCCATTATCAATAGCTGACAGGATCGATTCAGCCACATCACGCACATCCACAAAATCATAACCGCCTTCTGGCAAGAACGGTATTTTCTGATGATAAAAATCAAGCAGCGCCTTACCCATTTCTGAAGGTTTAAAATCATAAGGACCAATTACCGAACTGGGCCTAAGGATGACCACGTCGATGTCATGATTGGCTGATTCTTTTAGTATAGTTTGTTCACCTATTGCCTTGGAATAATCATACGCATAATCCGTTTCGTCTTTGTAGGGCCTTGTCTCATCGAACGGCAATGACAATGGAAGTTCCATGACGGCATGCACGCTGCTGATATGAATGATTTTTTTGACACCCATTTCCTTAGCGACCTCGATTACATTTTTCGGTCCTTCGGTATTTGTCTTGAAGACCATACCCGTTGGGTCGCCATGAATACTGATTATAGCAGCGCAATGGATGACGATATCACAACCTTGTATAAGTTTCTTTAGTTCATCCCGGTTAAGCACGTTTCCTTTGATCAACTCGACATCCAATCCTTGTAGGCTTCTGTCATCTGCATGATACAAAGCCTTGACCTTATGACTTTTTTCTAGGAGCAAACGGCAAACAACATTTCCAATATGTCCGCTACTGCCTGTAATGGCGATTGTTTTATTCATACCTGATGAAAGATGAACATGTAAGATAAATGTTCTTTATTTCTGAACGTTTAATTTCTTGAAAGTATGAAATTTGATGCTCACAACTTCAATCATATAAATGCCTGATGGTAAAGGATTGATATCGATTTTGTCATGGCTTTTGACAGCCTCCTTTTTAAACATCATATTCCCATTCATATCTGAAATTACGATAGTAGCATTTTCAACAGTTTCAGGCAGTTTGATACGGCACTCCGTATTTGCAGGATTCGGATAAACGAAAAACTCGTCTTCCATAGTTGTCGAACTCACATTAGTAGTAGAACCTGTTCCACTTGTATACATGCCGTTACCGAAGCAGGTAACCCAAAGTTCACCTTGTTTGTATGGGTTGAAGAAAACACGCAAGGGTTGACGAAACGGAAAACTATTTACAATGGAGAACGTTGGTGAAGCCGTATTGAAGTTGTTTGAATATTTCAATCCGGCAGTCTCGGTAGTCATATAACATTCAGCCGCATTCGTAGGAGAAATAGTCATTGAATTGACACGATATTCTGAACTGATTTTTGTCCAGTTGATCCCTTTATCGATCGTCTTGTATAATCCACCGCCATTATTGTTAGCTGAAGGTCCTCCCCAGCCACTGAAGACTGCGGCATACCAGGTACTTTGAGTGGCATCATTCGGATCTATCACAACGTCTTTAGTCCAGTATTGCATTCCGGCATCGCTTCGGTCACTCCAGGTAGTTCCATGATCGGTGCTGTAGAAGACACCTGCACTGGCGGTGAACAATCCGATGCTAGTTCTTCGACCACTATAACTCACCACCAGATCGCCATTGTTCAATATTCGTATATTAAAAGCATGACCTTCTGTACGTGGTGGATTGGTGACTTTGATCCAGGTGGCGGCGGTACCAAGATTCAAATTTTCTGTTTTGTAAATTCCACCCATTGTGCTGTGTGCTACGGCCGCATACATGCGGTTTGCATTGGTCGGATCTATAGCTAGCCAAAGGACAGGTTTACTGACACCAAGATTCGACAACGTCGTAAACGTAGCGCCATTATCAGTTGAATAATAGATTTTTCCATTCCCTGCATCGATACGAGAATCTTGAAGATACGTACTTTGATACATATCATGCACCGACGAAGCGGCGGCATAAATTTTACCATCAGGTGCTTTGATGATACTATAGATAGAATTTTCAGTGACATCAGGGAAACGTTTCCAACGAGTGCCTTTATCATCACTGATCTTTCCCGTAATATCGGAATAGCCTGCCATCAAATGCGTAGAATCAAGCCAGCACATATTCCAGCAGGATGTATTCTCAAGTCCGTTGCCATTATACCAGGTATATTGAGGAGTAGCAGCACCCGCTGGATGTTGTCCTGAGTTACTTGTATATACTTGTTTCCAGGATGTGCCACCATCAAGACTCATAT
>CAIQUX010000006.1 GCA_903875055.1 uncultured Bacteroidota bacterium | reverse complement strand
CAGATCATGACCACAAAAAAAACACTTTCATAAACAAAGGCAAACGCAAAAAATAAGAATATATAATTGACAAAAACAGCCCAAAGCAAAGATGATAAGCGCAATTCAGCAATGTATTCATCCTCCTGCTTTTCTTTTGAAAAAGCTACTAACATAGCACCTATTATAAATAAAATACCTGATAAGGTTAAGGTTAGATTGGTTTCAATCATTTTGCAAAAGACGAATTTACCCATAAAAGGCTGATCAAACAATGCAAAAACTTTCATGTTTAGCCACGTAGATTCCCAATTAAATGTCGTGACTAGAATGCCTATCAAGGTAGCTGGAATCAACAGAATCCAACCGATGAGTTTGTACCGATTCGGTAACAAGATTTTTGTTTTCATAATTTTATTTTTTTACAAATGTAATGTATTTTTTACATTATGTAATAATAATATTACTTTTTGTAAACTATTTTTAACAATAAAATAATTATTCAGCTACAATCTCAGACTCGGGATTAGTTGATTTATTTGAAATCGATGTCACTACTTCCAAAAGAGTTTGGTCTACCTTGAATTTTATAAGGGTATAACAACACATGTTACAAGGCCTTATCTTACAAAGTGTCAGATAAAAAACAGATATGAAAGAATGTCGATAAGCCTATCTATGTTGCTTTTGAGAGAAGATGGTATAGCAGACGCATAGTGCAAAGCTCTTTATCAAGCAGATTAAAAAACACTTTATATTTCACTGTCCATTGTGAGGGCTTATTGTTTACATATTAATTCTTGGCATCTTTCCATTTATTTCTATACCTTTTCCTTTTGGTATCTATCTGCTCCGATCATGAAACGAAATGAATTTATAAAAACAAGTCTGCTGGGTGCAGCCGCTTGTTTACTACAACCCTTACGAGGTAAGGCCGCTCCCCTCTCGAATAAGAATGTTGCGTATTATACGCCTATGAGTGATGATTACAATTCCTTACGGGCCGGATTCAATAGCCGGATCAACAAACACCCCTTATTGATCGCAGTATGCGAAAATACCCTTGGGGTGCAGCAAGCGGTGCAATATGCCAATCTCTTTCAACTACCGGTCAGTATCAAAAGCGGCGGACATTGTATGGAAGGTTTTTCCTGTGGCGAACAAAGCATGCAGATCATCGTAAGCCCGATGAAAAAAATCAATTGGATCGACAAGAACAATATCAAAGTAGGTCCGGGATGTTTATTACATGAACTATACGAAGCCTTGTTACCCCGCAAGAAAATCTTACCCGGCGGCTCATGCGCCACTGTAGGTATAGGGGGACTGACCCTGGGCGGAGGTTACGGTTTATTAAGCCGGCAATACGGACTTACCTGCGATAATCTCACAGCCGTAAAAATGATTGATGGAAAAGGAAAACTCATAGACAGTGTGCAAGATCCTGCTCTCCTATGGGCCTGTAAAGGTGGTGGAAACGGTAATTTTGGTGCTGTTACTGAACTTAGTTTTCGCTTGCATGATAGTCCGGCTCTGATGAGCAGTTACCGCTTTCGGGCTAAAAAAATCAATATCGCACGCGGACGACAAATCTTATCGGCCTGGTTCGAAGCCTGTCAGCATTTACCCAAACAAGCATTTTCGGCTTGTCTGTTTAATGGCAACAATGCCTATATCTTGCTCACCCATACCGGCACCGCTCTGGCTTCCATCAATACCTTCATCACCCAAATGAAACCTCTACTTGATACCTTTACCGCCAACCGGAATCAGGAGTTGAGTCTTGCCTTGAAAAATTATTATGGGCAGCCACATCCTGTCCTTTTCAAGAATGCCTCTGCCGGTTTATATAAATCTTTTATGGATATCGATGCCTGTCTCGATGACATATTAGGCATTGTATTCAATAGCAAAGGCATGATTTATCAGGTCAATACCCTTGGAGGCGTCATTCAAGATGCGGATGCAGAAAGTCATAGCGCATTTCCGCATCGCGCCTATCCGTACTTTTCGGAATTGCAAACCTACTGGGACACGCCTAAAGCAGGAGAGCTCCTTATGGAGCAATTTCAGGAGGTACAGCAAATCATAGCCAAGGCCGGTATAGAGGCACAATACCGTAATTATCCTGATATCCATTTCGAGCATTTCGAAGAAAAATACTACGGACAAAATTTAAAAAAACTGCAAGACATAAAACAACAATACGATCCTGAGAATCGGTTCCGACATGAACAGAGTATTAGGGTGAGTTAAGAGAATGGATGAAGGATAGATTCTTTGTAGTGATAGATAAAGTGATGATACACTTGCTGACAGGTAAATAGGATTCTTCTTGTTTATTTTTTAACGCATAATCTGCTACGGAGCCGCGTTTGCGATCCCGATTTATTCGGGAGTGCAATCTCAAACCAGGACAAATTATTCGCTACTATTTTATAGATGACTTTAGTTTGTCGCAATAAGGTTACTGAATGAGGTATACATTTATGCCAGATTGAGATTGCTTCCTTCGTCGCAAACACGCTGCTAATTGACGATTTCGTTTAAGTGAGATTGTTTCCTTCGTCGCAAACACGCTGCTTAGTTGACATTTCGTTTAAGTGAGACTGCTTTCGCGAGAAATCGGGAGCACCACGACGCCTAACTCTGCACCTGCTTCCATTTCCCTGAATAGAAAAATACGAAACTGAGACTGAATAAGGTGAGCCAGTATACAAACTCCGAAAGCCATGCATAGGGCAACGGCATACGCAATGTCTCGATGACGATGGTGGTATAAATCAGATACAAGACAATGGCAATCAACTCGAACAACATATTCAATCGGGTATGACCTGTTCCAACCACCGCATTGAAGACGATGGTTGAGACGGATAACATCCAGGTAGCCAATACTACTATCCTCAATGAGGTCGTGCCGACTTCAACCAGATGCGTATCTGAGGTCAGTAAGTGTAAAAAGAACGTAGGAAAAAATAATAAAGGCATTCCAACGATAAACGCACTCAGGAAACTGACTGTAACAATCTTCTTGATCAGCGGTATGACTTCATCCGTGGCATGTTGGCCTATCAGATTACTCACCATGGAATTACAGGTAGATGCCAAGGCCCAGGCTGCCACACCGACCAATCCGAATACACTGCGGAATATCTGCGAGAGGGCCGATTCAGTCTTGCCCAGATGTTCGACATAGATAAAAAAGACTTCCCAGGCGCCGATACTCAGAAAATACTGCATGATGAGCGGAGACGATTTGATGAACATATGCTTCATCAAGGCGATATCCATCTTTTTGAAATATCGGATAGTAAAATCGATGAAGATCTTGCTATATTGTATGATAGCAAACGACACCAGCATGTACACCACTTCCGATATAACCGAAGCCATGGCGGTACCTTTGATACCCATTTCTGGAAAGATCCAAATACCGAAGATCAACAGATAATCGAGCAGGATATTGACGATAGTCTGCGCCCCCGAACCGATGATGATATACTTGGATTGGGAGGTAGACATAAACAGACTATTGGCCAACTGACAAAGCACGATGAAGGGCAATCCCCAGATACGGACTCGGATAAAGGAAACAGCGGCTTCGGCAATAGCCTTCTCATGAATCACGGCATGGAACAAGACTGGCGCCACCACTAAGGAAACCACAATCATCACAAGACTCATCAACAGCGACAAGACGATGCCATTGAAAAATAATTGTGCCATACCGGGTTTATCATTTTCACCGGCTTTACGGCTCATCAACATCAATATACCGGACACCAATCCGTAATCGGCCATCACCATGGTGAGGTAATAGATACCTGCCACACCTGAGGCCGCCAGCAGATCTTCCGTTGAAAAGTGAGAAAGGGACGGTTTATAATATCCCAGAAACAACGTATTCGTGAGGAAGTTGAGCTGAGGGATCAGAATAGCGATACTGATAGGCAAGGCTATCTTAAGGATATTCCGAAATGTATTTGAAACCTGTAAACTACCTTCCATACTTATAAGGCGACAAATGTAAAGCAAAAGAGAAGAAGACGAAGTGAAAGATTACGGTGATAT
>CAIQUX010000005.1 GCA_903875055.1 uncultured Bacteroidota bacterium | reverse complement strand
ATTCAAACACATGTTCCCCTCCGAGAATTTGTGCCTGAGCGGATGTGATACAACCAAAAAGAAAAAGGAAAGCGTATGTGCGCATCGAAAGCATTAACGATTAATTGTCAAAGATATTTGATTTCACAACAAATAGTTTTTTAGCCTTGCATTTCTTTCCCTTCATGAAGAAACGTTTCAAATATATCATTTACTGCATTGCCTTTCTGCTGTTTGCGTTGGTGGTGGCTGAACGTTTTTTCATTCCGAAGAAACCTATCCTGTATCCGAATTTCGGTATTGAAATACCACCCGGATATGCCACACATGGTATCGATGTGTCGCGTTATCAGCGATGTATCGATTGGGAACAGGTGAGTAAGATGCGTGACCGCGGGCAGCGAATTTCATTTGCCATTGCTAAGGCAACTGAAGGGACGAATCTGACAGACGGATGCTTCGATCAGAATTGGAAGGGCATGAAGGAGCATGATATCCTACGTGGTGCCTATCTGTATTTTCATCCGAATAAAAGCGGGAAGGCGCAAGCCGATTATTTCATGTCGAAGGTGCAATTGGAGTCAGGTGATCTTCCACCTGTCATCGATATTGAAGAAACCAATCGTATGTCTGATAAGAACATACAGAAGTCCTTGAAGGAATGTGCCGACTTGCTGGAAAGCAAATATGGCAAGAAGCCTATCATCTATACCAATGTCGATTTTTATGAAGCCAGACTTGGCGAGGTCTTCGATGAATATCCATTGTGGGCTGCTCATTACGAGCAATGTGATGCGCCTAAGGTGAAACGAAAATGGACTTTATGGCAACACAATTGCAAAGGTCGTGTCAACGGTATTGGATCGGAAGTCGATTTCAATGTGGTCAATGGAAACCTGTTTGCATTGAAGGATTTATGTCTTGAATGATGTTTAACTCCTTGTTAGTTGCGCTATCACTTTTTTTATTTTGAGAGTAAACAAAAAGTGAACCGTAAGACCAGTAAGCAATGCCACCACGATAGTGGCCCATGAAAGTAAAGGAGTAAGGATGAGCCCAAGCGGATTCAATCGGACGGAAGCTGTAAATTGAATACCGGCTGTTATCAATAATGCCAAAAGAATACATAACATGAAGATTCTGAGAGGAGTCTTCGTAAATAGCTTTTGCAATGTATCCGGTTTGTAACCTAATATGTTCAACAATTGAAGTTTAGCTGCCGATTGTATGATCATAAGCTTCAGATAGAGAAGCAGTAATAAACTTGAGAGGAGCAATACGAACAAACCGAAGAAGCCGCAGGTAGCAAAGATTATGTTTACAATGGATTTCAATTTGCTGCCTTTGAGTTTTTCATTCTGTGTGGCATACTGGTGATCCTGAAGGTATTGGACTAGGGCTGGTTGATCGGCTTCTTTGGTTCGCAGAATAATACGCGAGGTGGAAGCAGGTTTTCCTGTGCTGAATGAGTCATTGGCAAACTTCATGAAAGTCTCAGGCACTAAGACCGATGAATAGCGTTGTGTAAACCCGACGACATGCGCTACAAAAGGGGCTTCGTGCAGTTTGTCGTAGATAGTCACATTAAACGGTATGGCTTTAATGGTTTCTTCACTGAGTTGCGGCAGTCCCTGACTCAAGGCAAACCCGAAATTATACAGATTGATATAATCGGCCGAAAGGATGACAGGCACAAAGGCATCACCTTCTTTCCATTGCCAGTTTTCAGGTATGATGTCGAGGTAATCATTCGGTACGCTTTCGAAAAAAAGTTGGGTTGAAAAGGCTAATTGTCCGAGCGTATTAGCTGTAATCCCGTATCGGTTCGAGGTAATCAATCCGACCTCGTCGACAGCGTTTTGTTTTTTTGCCTCTTCGATTTCGATTGTTGTAAAAATTGAATTCGTGTTATCACCCATCATGGCATTGGTAATCTTTTTGTTTACCACCAGATAAT
>CAIQUX010000004.1 GCA_903875055.1 uncultured Bacteroidota bacterium | reverse complement strand
CTATTCACAGGCTGTCATACAAACCATGCTTCGCCTTCCGGATACTGGGCAGACTACAAGTTACACGGCAACTTTCGGAGAAGATAATGATTACATGATTCAAGTCCCTTACTTTCTGTTGAATGGAAACGGAACGGTCACGGATACTGTAACCAGTCTGATGTGGCAACAAAGTGATGGTGGCGAGATGCCCATTGAGAACGCAAAAGCATATTGCGATTCGCTTACCTTAGGTGGTTATACCGATTGGCGCTTACCAAATGCACACGAGGCATTCAGCATTCTGAATCACCAGCACACCAATCCTGCCTTGGATCCTGCTGTCTTTACTGCAACTGATGCGGAATATTGGTGGACCAAAGACCGGCAGTCGAATGACACAACAAAGATCTGGGTCACAAACGCTGGTGGAGGCATAGGCAATCACCCTAAATCAGAAACAATCAGTGCCGGTGGGACGAAGAAATTTCATGTCAAGGCGGTGCGTGATGTTGCTCCTCCTTTAACGATTCCAACTCACTACACCGATAACAGCGATAGCACGATTACCGATCATGCAACAAACCTGATGTGGCTGAAGTTTCCGGTTTCAGGAAGCCTCTCTTGGGAGAATGCAATCTCCTATGCGGAAAGTCTAAATCTGGCAACGTATACTGATTGGCGATTACCCAATGTCAAGGAATTGCAATCACTGAATGATGAAAGTGTGGTGAATCCATCTGTGAATGGTACATATTTCGGTGCCTTGGGAATTAAGAAATTCTGGTCATCAACGACATTGCCTAACCAGACCAGTAAGGCATGGTATTGGGATAATCAATTTGGTGTGATAACCTATGATGCGAAGACGAATGTCAATGATGTCATTTGTGTCAGAGAGAATCAAAGCAATACGACTGCTGTCAATGATTTAGATACCCAAGAAAGGTGGCCATCGGTATATCCGAATCCTTTTACAACAAGCATACATTTATTCCATCTTAAGGACGTAGAGCGAGTTGAGTTGAGCGATTGTTTCGGAAGGATGCGATATAAAGGGGTACATCCTGAAACTCAGGATTTCTCCTCTCTTCCCTCTGGGCTTTACTTCATGCGGGTTATAGGCAAAAAAATCTCTATATCAACATTGGTAAAAGAATAATACACAATCATCGATTTAACTTTTCAAAGGGAGAATAGTCAGATGCGAAATTTTTTTATAAATGAAAAGAAGCACTAAGACAGAAGGGCGAAATAACAACGACAAATGGCGCGGCTTGTTCACACGAGAAGAACTGATCAGTAACATCTCGTTCCTGTTCAGGTTAGGGGCGATGCTTCTGATCGCTCTCCTATATCAGAAGATCACACATGCCCAGACTCACTCCATCATCTTAGGAAGGCCCACCGATACATCCATCACAGCAAGTATCCTGTTTGACCAGAATGTCCAATACTATCTTGAATATGGAACCGTTTCAGGCAATTATCCGAACACGACCACCCTGTCGACAAATACAACCGGAACTCCCGATGAAATCGACCTTCATAATCTTTTACCTGATACTAAATATTATTATAGGTTGAATTATAAGCTTCCTTTGGTGGCTTTGTTCACAAGCACTCCCGAGTATACGTTTCAAACGCAACGTGCAAAGGGTAGCACATTCATGTTCACCATTGAAGCGGATGAACATCTTTATGATAAAAAGGGAGTGAAGGATATGTATCAGGTCTGTCTCGATAATCAGGCAAAGGATAAACCAGATTTCATGCTTTCGCTCGGCGAT
>CAIQUX010000003.1 GCA_903875055.1 uncultured Bacteroidota bacterium | reverse complement strand
TTGACACATTTTGGGCAAACAAAATGCGAAATGAGTAAATCTGAGTATACCCTCAAAGTAAGTGAATCGTTTGAGAAAACAGACGAGAAATTCGATTATGAAATTAGCTTCCGCAAGTGGCTTGTAAGAGAGATTGAGGAAGGTAAAATGACTACCGCGGAAGCATTAAGACGGTTTAATTTTAATCCGAAAAATGGTTTCGGTTTAATCGGTGACTGGCGAGAAAAATATGCACTGGAAATGGTATTAACTTTACCCGATATGACGGAGGCAGAGAAACAAAAACTGGAAGAGCTTCGTAAGCAAACCAAGTCGCTTGAAAAAGCATTGGAAGACGCCAAGATGAAAAATATTGCGTTGAATATGCTCATCGATGTAGCCGAAGAGAAACTTAAAATCAATATCCGAAAAAAGTCTGGTGCCAAACAGTAAGTTTGCTGATGCAGTTGTATAGTTACTATAGTGTTAGCTATTACTGCAAACTGTTTGGCAATAGCCGTCAGGCATATTATGAGCAAAGGAAAGGCACAAATGAGCAAGGATTGGAAGAAGCGCTTGTGCTTGGTTTAGTCAAAGAAGTTCGGAAGGATTTACCACGCTGTGGAGCAGATAAGTTGTATTACATATTGAAGGATCGCTTTGCAGAGCATGGTATTAAATTAGGGCGAGATGGATTGTATAGGTTACTGGGTCGGCATGGTCTTTTAATTCGATTTAGAAATCGTAAACCCTATACAACGAACTCCTATCATCATTTTAGGAAGTATCCTAATTTGATACGTGAAAAGGTAATCACTCAAGCCGGCGAACTTTGGGTAAGCGACATTACGTATATCCGTAAAATCAATGGATTCAGCTATTTGAGCATTATTACGGATGCGTATAGTCACAAAATAGTGGGATATAAATTACATGCCTCTTTACATAGTGAAGGTGCTATTGATGCGCTTAATATGGCCAATAAAGATGAAAAGAAAACGGACAAACTGATTCATCATTCAGATAGAGGCATTCAATATTGTTGCCGGGAATATGTACAAATGATAGAACACTTCGGTATACAACTATCCATGACAGAGAAGGGAGATCCCTATGAGAATGCAATTGCTGAACGG
This sequence comes from uncultured Bacteroidota bacterium, assembly GCA_903875055.1. Lineage (GTDB taxonomy): Bacteria > Bacteroidota > Bacteroidia > Chitinophagales > Chitinophagaceae > OLB11. The sequence goes on along the minus strand of CAIQUX010000003.1, from coordinate 6,042 downwards.
GTAAATGGCATATTGAAATATGAGTTTGGATTGAACGCAACATTTGCTTCTCATGCTCAAGCGGAAGTAGCTGTTGAGCAAAGTATTCAAAAGTATAATGAGCTTCGAATACATGACAGTTGTAACAGGCTAACACCAATAAAAGCACATGAAGAAAAGGGACTATTGAAGAAATATTGGAAGCCGAAAGTTTACAAGAAGCCAGAGAAGCAGGAGGTGTCATCCGAGTAATGAAAGTGACCGACTTACCCACTACTTCGAAAAAATCTTTTATGTGATTTTTTCTCGTGTGGATAAGTCTCAACGAAATCGAAACGCAAAAAATAGATGACAAGTAATATCAGGACTAAGCTAAAAACAGTCATGCAAAATCAGGAATAAAGAACAACCCGACAATCTAATTTAGTAACAACAAAATATGTGTAAAGTATGACCAGAAATAAAGACCCAAGCTGACAATTAAAACTAGGAATAAGGCATTCCCAGGCATTCCCTTTTTAGGGATAACAAAAATGTTGTATCCTTGCTTTAGGAACAACAAAAAACCTTGACAAGTAAAATTATTATTAACGCCAAAACTGTCAAGTAATTTTAGGAAGGTACACTGCTCCCAAAATAAGAGCTTACCCACTTCGTAACCTAGCTGACCGGTTTGAAACTCCGCCGGATGGGTTAAAAACCAAGGCGACTGAGTTAAAAGCTCAATACAACCTATCTAAAATCTCAGTCCGCCAAGTTTAAAACCAGGACAGCCGAGCTAGAAACAGGGCTCACTCAGTTCTGAACCGAGACAGCTCTGTTCTACCCTTAGCCATCTGTGTTCCGAACTCCGGCCACTCAGTTCGGAAGTACAAATTGGCAGTTCGGAGGTGGGTGGGGGTACTTCAGAGGTGGGGGTACCCACTTAATAACTGAAAGAATGGCAGAAATGACAATTAATTCTCGTATTCCCAAAATTATCAAGCCTTGAAAAAGTTGCTAATAAAAAAAACCGCCTCTTTCGAAGCGGTTTTGTATTTGTATTTCAGAATATCGATTCTTAGTAATCCATTCCCATTCCACCACCTGGCATTGGAGGCATAGGTGACTTAGGTTCAGGCTTGTCGGCAATCACACATTCGGTTGTCAATAACATACCGGCGATGGACGCTGCATTTTCCAAGGCAACACGACTTACTTTAGTAGGATCGATGACACCTGCTTTATACAGGTTTTCGTATACTTCGGTACGGGCGTTGAAACCATAATCGGCTTTTCCTTCACGTACTTTTTGTATAATGATAGAACCTTCCAGTCCGCAGTTAGCTACGATCTGACGCATGGGTTCTTCCAAGGCACGACGTACGATGGCGATACCGGTGTTTTCGTCATCATTAGCACCTTTCAGTTTCACGATGCTGTCGATGGCACGGATAAAGGCTACTCCACCACCTGGCACGATACCTTCTTCAACGGCTGCACGGGTTGCATGCAAGGCATCATCCACACGGTCTTTCTTCTCTTTCATTTCCACTTCTGTGGCAGCACCTACATACAATACAGCTACACCACCGGCCAATTTAGCCAGACGCTCCTGTAATTTTTCTTTATCGTAGTCGCTGGTTGTTGATTCCAATTGCGCTTTGATTTGATTCACTCGTGAAACGATATCAGCTTTCTTGCCTTTACCACCCACGATCGTTGTATTATCTTTATCGATCGAGATGCTTTCACATGAACCTAAGTAGGTCAGGTCGGCGTTCTCTAATTTGAATCCTTGATCTTCGCTGATCACGATACCGCCGGTCAGTTTGGCAATATCTTCCAGCATTTCTTTTCTGCGATCACCAAAGCCCGGTGCTTTAACAGCAGCCACTTTGATGGTTCCACGTAATTTGTTCACCACTAAGGTTGCCAATGCTTCACCTTCAAGATCTTCAGAAATGATTACCAACGGACGACCTGCCTGGGCAACTTTCTCAAGAATATGAAGGATGTCCTTCATGGTTGAGATTTTCTTGTCATAAATCAGGATCATCGGATTGCTTAATTCGGCAATCATCTTTTCGCTGTTTGTTACGAAGTATGGTGATAAGTATCCGCGATCGAATTGCATACCTTCCACCACGTCAACGGTAGTTTCAGTTCCTTTAGCTTCTTCGACAGTGATGACACCTTCTTTCCCGACTTTCGCCATGGCTTGAGCAATCAGTTTACCGATCGTAAAATCGTTGTTGGCAGAGATAGTCGCCACCTGTTCGATTTTCTTGTTATCGTTACCTACTTTTTCAGATTGGGTACGCAGGTTCTCAACCACAGCAGCGACCGCTTTGTCGATACCGCGTTTCAGATCCATAGGATTCGCACCGGCAGCAACGTTTTTGATACCTTCAGTAATGATAGACTGAGCCAACACTGTCGCTGTGGTAGTACCGTCACCAGCCGCATCAGCAGTTTTAGAAGCTACTTCTTTCGCCATTTGGGCACCCATGTTTTCGATGGCATCTTCCAGTTCGATTTCTTTTGCTACGGTCACGCCATCTTTTGTGATTTGCGGTGCGCCGAATTTTTTCTCGATCACTACATTACGGCCTTTCGGTCCGAGAGTTACTTTCACTGCATCAGCCAGTGTATCCACGCCTTTCTTCATTTTGTTGCGTGCTTCGATATTAAAGAGGATTTGTTTTGACATGTTTTATTATTAATTTGAAATGAATTAATTTGAATGATTAAAAATTTGTTGATCCGAAAATCGTTTGGGTTGAATATTACTGGTCAGACATTACGGATGGGTAATTATTTGACACTTTTCAAATTTAGACGATGGCGAGGATATCGCTTTCTCTCATGATCAAGAGTTCTTCATGATCTACGGTGATTTCGGTACCAGCATATTTGCCATACAAGACTGTATCGCCCGCTTTTACTGTCATCGGTTCATCTTTCTTACCCGTTCCGACAGCCACTACAGTTCCGCGTTGCGGTTTTTCTTTTGCTGTATCAGGAATAATGATTCCGCCGGCAGTTTTGGTTTCTGCAGCGGCTGCTCGCACTATCACACGGTCGTGGAGGGGTGTGATGTTTAGTTTAGTTGTTTTAGCCATATCGCTTTTTATGTTTTTAGATTTAAAATTCTTGATTTCTCTGCCTCTCTATCATGAAATGTGCCAAGGAACCACTGTCAGCCATTTTTGCCGAGAGGGCGAAGGTATGGTATTTTAATTTGTCTGATTATTGACAGAATTGCACACTTATCGGCTCTGAATGTCCAAATTGACATATATTACTTTGAAAACCGCTTCACCAGATAGATCCCACAAAAGGTTACAAAAATGCCAATTATGATTTGAGGTGTTATTTTTTCATTCAAAATAAAGACTCCCAGAAGCAAGGCCACAATAGGATTGATATAGACATAAATCGATACCAAACTGATAGGCAACGTTTTGAGGGCATAGAGGTAGCACGTAAAGCAGAATATCGAACCAATGAGCGACAAGTAAAGAAATTCAAGCCAGGCACTGGCTGGAATGGTATGGAGCGGCACATGCTGTCCGGTCAGTAGGGAGGCGATGAACAGTACAATGCCTCCTAATAACATTTGCCAGCCAATGCCTTGGAAAGTATCCATATTCAGTTTATTTCTGATAGAAATCAGAGTGCCACCGGTCCAGGTACCGATTGAAATCAGTGAAAGCAGGACACCGAACAGGAAATCAGACCCGTGCATTTCTTCGGCAAAAGAAGATAACAGAATCGTGACACCGGTAAAACCGATAATGAGCGCCATATATATGACTGGTTTCACTTTTTCATTAAAAAGCACAGAACTGGCTATTATCAATACGAATGGCATCAGACAGGCAATCAAAGCACCCAAAAATGAAGGAATGTATTGGATGGCCCACGTAGTGAGACCATTACTGCAGGTTATCAATAAAAAACCGACCGTCAAATGAAAAAGCAGCTGACGAGGTGTGGGTAACTTGCGACCTTTCAGTAAAAAAAATAGAATCAGCAGGCTGCCTGCAAAAACCTGCCGCATACCGGTCATCTGTAACGGAGGAATAAATTTTACTGTCAACTTAGATACAAACCAAGTCGTTCCCCAAAAAAAAGAAATGGCAGCTAGTGCCCAGTAACCTTTATATATTGATTTCTCTTTCAATGGATTCGCAAAGAAAGCAAACTTGCCGGATTCACCAACACATTCAAAAAAAATAGATCTTGTTAAATTTTAAAAAAAAAGATGAGAAGTCTCTAAAAAGGCTACTTTTGTGTGAAACAAATAAATAAAAATGAAAAAGATATTATTAGTTGCATTGACTTTGTTAGTAACAGGGACAATGTATGCAGATAAAAAATGCTGCAAGGATCCGTCGAAGTGTAAAAAAGAAGCGTCTGCTAAAGGATGCAGTCATGATCAGGCTGCAGCAAAATCTGCTGCTGGAAGTGATGCCACTGCCGACGCTGCAGCTCCTGCAGAAATGCATGCTTGTTGCAAGAAATCAGTCGCTGCCGGTGGGAAACCTTGTTGCGCTAAAGGTGCACACGCAGAAATGCCGGCTCCTCAAAAATCAGACTCTTCTCAACCATTACGAGACGATTCCAAATAGCATTTTAAAGTTTATAAAAAAAAGCAATCCGAATGGGTTGCTTTTTTTTTATAACAACTGTTTCAGTAGACGCTACATCTAAGGATGTCAACCGTTCTATTTCAAACCGATGACGTATTATTTACTTCAGTATCTGTTTCCAAAATGAGGAAAAAATTACCTTTCTGACCTCGATTATAATAGTAACTTTACCGTCCATTTAATTAAAAAGAAGCATGTCTAAAATACAAGCCGCTATCACCTGTGTGGGTGGATATGTCCCTGAAGATAAACTGACCAATTTCGATTTAGAAAAAATAGTAGATACCAACGATGAATGGATTACATCACGTACCGGGATCAAAGAACGCAGGATATTAATGGGTGAAGGATTGGGAACATCTGATATGGCTGTAAAGGCTGTACAGGAAATTTTAGATAAGAAAGGCATTGATCCGATGGAAATTGAATTGCTGATTTGTGCCACCACCACACCTGATTTTACCTTTCCGGCTACAGCCAATGTCATTACCGATAAACTGGGGATGAAAAACGCCTGGGGGTATGATGTCAGTGCGGCCTGCAGCGGTTTTATCTATGCCCTGACCACTGCTTCACAGTTTATTGAAACCGGCAAGCATAAGAAAGTGATTGTTGTCGGCGGTGATAAAATGAGTTCCATTTTAAATTTTGAAGACCGTGCCACCTGTATCATTTTCGGTGACGGTTGCGGAGCAGTCTTGTTGGAACCGAATACCGAAGGTCTTGGCATTGTCGATAGCATACTCCGTTCTGATGGTTCAGGTCGTGCTTATCTTCACCAGAAAGCCGGCGGATCTGTGAAACCTGCTACGGTTGAAACTGTGATGGCCAAAGAACATTTCGTTTATCAGGAAGGGCAGACCGTCTTTAAGTTTGCCGTTACCAATATGGCTCAGGTCGCTTATGACATCATGCAACGCAACGGACTCACCGGAGACGATGTGACGTGGTTGGTACCGCATCAGGCTAACAAACGAATTATCGATGCCACCCGCGAACGCATGGGATTACCAGAAGAGAAAGTGATGATCAATATTCAGCGGTATGGCAATACGACCAACGGCACCTTACCGTTATGCTTATGGGAGTGGGAGAAAAAGCTCAAGAAAGGAGATATCATCATACTGGCGGCCTTTGGTGGCGGCTTTACCTGGGGTGCTACTTATCTGAAGTGGGCCTATGATTCTAAATAGGGCCCTCTGAAAAACACTTAATTTTAGGATGATTTCATATTTCAGCGTAAAAGTAGTGCACTACGGTGCATGACATTGTAGACAATAAGTTCAATAAGCTTGCACCTCAGCTATTACGAAACCTTCCACAATTTCGTTAGCCTGAAGCACACCATCTACTTCGCCGGCTGCAACTCGCAGTATATCAATACAGCTTCGTTTTGCCGGCTCGTACCTGATGCACTTCAGACTTT
>CAIQUX010000002.1 GCA_903875055.1 uncultured Bacteroidota bacterium | reverse complement strand
CCTAATTACCGGGACGGAAAGTTTCAAAATATCAGTCATACACCGGATCTCACTGAAGGTGTAGGTTATTATCAGGTAACTAAAGAATTTCTCTTTAAAAAGAAGGAAAATATCAAACCATCGCAAACACTTCCTTCTAAAAAAACAGACTTACTGAATCTGAATCCAAAGGAAGATGTATTGGTATGGTTCGGGCATTCATCTTACTTCATACAACTCGATGGTAAGAAGATATTGGTTGACCCTGTATTGAGCGGTGCGGCTTCTCCGGTTAGTTTCACCACCCGAAGTTTCCCCGGTGCGGATATGTATACCACCGATGAACTTCCTGATATTGATTACCTCTTTATCTCTCATGATCATTGGGACCATCTTGATCATTCGACCGTTACTCAATTACGACATAAGGTCGGAAAAGTGATTTGCGGATTGGGGGCAGCGGCTCATTTCATTCATTGGGGTTTTGATAAAAATTCAATCATAGAAAAGGATTGGGATGAAGAATTCATGTTGGATGAAGGTTTTATAGTGAACACAACTTCTGCCCGACATTTTTCGGGCCGGGGCTTAAAACGAAATCAATCACTCTGGATGGCGTATGCGCTAAAGACTCCTTCGATGAATATCTATCTTGGTGGCGATAGCGGATATGACAAACACTTCAAGGAAATTGGTCAGTCATTCGGTCCCTTTGATTTGGCTATTCTTGAATGCGGACAATACGATAAAAGCTGGAAGTATATACACATGCTACCTGAGGAGATACTGCCTGCCGCACAAGATCTCAGAACCCGAAGGTTGTTACCGGTACATTGGGGAAAGTTTGCCCTAGGTAATCATGCGTGGAATGACCCGATTATTCAACTGGTTGAATACAACAAAGAAGTCAATGTGCCCTTGCTCACACCGATGATCGGTGAGCGGGTGAATCTGAAAGATGAGAGCCAGACCTTCACTTCCTGGTGGGTTTAGACTAGGCAAAATTTACTTTTTTTAATTTGGATGAACCTTATATCTTTGTCAGCCGTTGATTTCTGTAACATCAGCGGCTAAAAATTTACACATATGAAAAGATGGTTTTATTTCACGACCTTGTTATTACTGATCAGCACTTTACCTTCTTGTGCACAGACTGAAAGTCCGGCGCATAGTCAACTGACTTGGTACACAAGTCTTGTTGAAGCACAAAAGGTTTCAAACGAAAAGAAGAAACCCATCTTTGCCTTCTTTACAGGAAGCGACTGGTGTGGTTGGTGCCAGAAGTTACATCATGATGTGCTGGACAAACAAGCTTTTATCGAATGGGCCAAAAAGAATGTCATACTTCTCGAATTGGATTATCCGCGTCGTAAACAATTATCACCTGAATTGCAACAGCAAAATGGCGAGTTGCAACAGATTTTCAAGGTACAAGGGTACCCTACGGTATGGCTTTTTAATTTGACAGATGACCCTGCCACTAAAAAGAAAAACATCAGTGCGTTCGGCTCATTAGGCTATCCTCAAGGTGCAGAAGCCGGCAAAGAAGAAGTCAAATTCCTCAAGGATGCGAATACCATCCTTGCAAATAAACCTCGGTAAATAGTTGTGTAATAACAGGACTTTCTAAGACCTGTAAAAGCATTAGTGAATAAAGACCCTATTCACCATGTTCAGGGCTCCATCGAGTGCCGTCTTATTCAGTCCGTGTTCAATCTGTCTGCTTTCCAGGAATAGCAATACGTTCTCCGTCGCCAGATTGCCGACCAGATCATCTTGAGCCATCGGACAGCCTCCAATACCGTTCAACGCGCTGTCGAAACGCAGACATTGATTTTCGTAAGCGGCTTTTATTTTCTCCATGGCCGTTTCCTGGGTTGAATGAAAATGTGCTCCGAATTCAAGGGATGGGAATGCTTTCACCAGATGCGAAAAGATATACGTGATATTATCGGGATTGGAAACACCTACCGTGTCAGACATCGAGAAAATGGTATTGCCAAGTTTGGATAGTTTCTCAACCCAGTGAATGGCAATATCACTGTTGTATTCATCACCATAAGGATTACCGAAACCCATTGATATGTAGGTAACAAGTTGCTTGTTATGACGGACGCATAGATTCTGTATCGTTTCAATGGTCTTCAACGATTCTTCGATGGTGCTGTTGGTATTCAGTTTCTGAAATGTTTCTGAAATAGAAAAAGGGAAACCCAGATACGAAATTTCATTGTATTGGACCGCCTCTTCGGCCCCTCTTACATTGGCAATGATGGCTAGCAACTTACTTTTAGTATGCTCAAGTTTCAATCCGTTTAAGACCTCTTTGGTATCAGCCAATTGAGGAATGGCCTTTGGTGAAACAAAAGATCCGAAATCGATCGTATCGAATCCTACTTCAAGGAGTTTATTGATATATTCGATTTTGGTTTCAGTCGGAATAAAGGTCTTCCATCCTTGCATCGCATCCCTGGGACATTCGATCAGTTTGATTTTTTTCATGTTGCAAAAATCTGAATTATCCGATGAACTACCTAATGTTTTTGCGAGCCGGAAGGCAGAAACTAGTGAACAAATCTCTCCGTTCCATGGCAT
>CAIQUX010000001.1 GCA_903875055.1 uncultured Bacteroidota bacterium | reverse complement strand
TAAGATCCGGGCCAAATGGTTTATGGTCGGGGTATGACCGCTTTCCGATTCAAACAAAATGTAAGGACTTCTTTTTTGGTATCGAAATTTGATACTACTTTTGTTGCCATGAGCGAAGTACAAACCCCTGCAAAAACCACCTTGACAGTCACTGTTGACAATATTACGATTGAAGTAGCACCGGGTACTTCGGTGTTGCAGGCCGCCCGTATGATAGGTGGCGATGTAACACCACCTGCGATGTGTTATTACAGCAAGTTGGAAGGAAGCGGTGGTAAATGCCGAACTTGTCTGGTTGAGATCGCTGCAGGTTCTGCCAAAGACCCACGCCCGATGCCTAAGTTACAAGCCAGTTGCCGCACCGGCGTCATGGATGGCATGGTAGTAAAAAACATCACCAGTGAGAAGGTAACAGAAGCGCGAGCAGGTGTTGTAGAAATGTTGCTCATCAATCATCCTCTCGATTGTCCGGTATGTGATCAGGCCGGCGAATGTCATTTACAGGACCTTGGTTACGAACACGGGAAAGCAGGCACGCGATACGAATTTGATCGTCGCACCTTCGAAAAAGAAGATATCGGCCCTTATATACAGTTACATATGACACGTTGCATCCTTTGTTACCGTTGCACCTATGTAGCCGATCAATTGACCGATTGCCGCAGTCATGGTATCCTTGAACGTGGTGATCATGCTGAAATTTCAACCTATATTTCTAAAGCCATCGAAAACGATTTCAGTGGTAATATGATTGATGTATGTCCGGTAGGCGCACTGACCGACAAGACCTTCCGTTTCAAAAACAGGGTCTGGTTTACAAGACCGGTGACTGCTCATCGCGATTGCGATACATGTTGCGGCGAAGTGACCTTATGGTATCGCGGCGATGATGTATTGCGTGTAACAGCCCGTAAAGATGAATGGGGTGAAGTGGCCAACAATACCAAAGACGGCAAGACAGGTTGGATTTGTAATACCTGCCGTTTCGACAAGAAAGAAACCAAAGACTGGGTCATTGAAGGTCCTATGCATGTGCACCGTCACAGTGTGATTTCACAAGGTCATCAGGAACATATCGTCAAGGGAGAGGAAACATTTTCAAAAGTCATGGGTGGTCGAAATCCTAAATTATTGATGGATATCCATAGCGTAAGTGACGTCAATAAAGACTAAGTTCCGTAACAATTCATGTTAGACAATCTAAAAAAGCGCTGGAAGGTCAGCGGCACTCAATTATTTCTGATACTTTGTGTCTTTGCCATCACGGGCACGCTCACAGCCTATTTGTCGAGACAGGTTACCACCTGGTTGGAGATCGAAAAATATAGTTTTCTTTTCTGGGCCTTGAAACTCATCGTTCTGTTATTTGGTTATCAGGTCATCATCTTGTTAGTCTCCATCCCCTTCGGGCAATTTTCCTTCTTCTGGAATTACGAAAAGAAGATTTTGAAACGAATGGGCATCATGAAAAAATGATTTTTACAGACAAGCCATCTATTTCTTAAAAGTCGACAGGCGTTCAGCCAACGCAAGGACGCGTTCTTACCTTGAAACATTTTCTCTATCCAGTTTAAATAATTTGCTTGATACTCCTAAAATTGGAGCCTCCAATCATGCAATCATCATCTACACAGACACAATGACAGCGTGCAGTCATGCAACGACGAATGACAAGGACACAATGACAGTGTGCAGGCGTGTAATGACGTTTGACACCCATGTAATGACATCTCTCAGGCATGTAATGACGTTTTACAGGCGTGTAATGACATCTCTCAGGCGTGTAATGACGTTTGACAGCCATGTAATGACATCTCTCAGGCGTGTAATGACGTTTGACAGGCGTGTAATGACGTTTGACAGACGAACAAGGATTTCTTTCATTTTTGAACGAACATGATGCTGGCCAATAATCGCATCTTACCTTGGTATTTTGATGCTTACCAGGTACTCAAACAACGACGAATAACATGCGCGCAATGACGAATGACAAAAACACTTTCGTCGGATCATCCTACAAAATTTCCAAGATAAGAAAGCTCCAGTTGACAGCTCTCTCCCTTGCTACTAATACGGATCCACATCAACCACTACTTGTACAGTGGTGAAATTTTTAGTGGTGCTTAATTCAACAATTTTCTCCCTGACAAATTTCTTGATCTCCTGCATCACGGTCGTATCCTTATTCATCTTCAATAATATTTCCTGAATGAATTGATTACGTATGCGCCCGATGGGAGGTTCAGCCGGACCGAACAAAATGGTTTTGGGTAAGGAGACCAAATGCTCGGCTAATTTTTGCGCTGCAAACAAGACAGTATCCTGATTTTTATGACGGAGCGTAATTCGAAGTAAACGTGTAAACGGCGGATACTGAAATTCTTCCCTTGATTGTATTTCCTCCAGATAGAATCCTTTATAATCATGCGCCTTCACCTGTAAGATGGTCGGGTGATTGGTCTTGAAAAGCTGTATCATCACTCGGCCCATATCGTCCTTGCGACCTGCCCGTCCGCTTACCTGTTCGAGCAACTGAAACACGCGTTCGTTCACCCTGAAATCGGGAAACGACAAGAGGCTGTCGGCACTCAACACGCCGACTGTATTGACATGCTCAAAATCCAGCCCTTTGACCAGCATCTGCGTACCCACCAGTATATCGATTTCCCTGTTTTCAAATTTCCGGATGATTTCGCTGTACTTATTCTTGGTCTTCAAGGCATCCCAATCAAAACGCTCTACTCTGGCATGCGGGAACAATTGCTTGATATCATCTTCGATTTTTTCGGTACCGAAACTCTTAGCCACCAAGCGACTATTACCGCAGGCCGGACAAACCTTGATATAAGGCGATTTGGAACCGCAATAATGACAATGCAACTGATCGGTATGTTTATGATACGTGAGCGAGACATCGCAATACTTACAATGCGGTACCCAACCACAGGTACTGCACATCACATAAGGCGAGTAACCACGGCGGTTCTGAAAAAGTATCACCTGTTTCTTATTCGCTAATGAATCCTGAATGGCATCGACCAGCTGACCTGAGAAAATTCCCTTTTGTGTTTTGTTGAGCAGATCCAATTTGCTGTCCACGATGGTTACTTTCGGTAATGAGGCATTGCCATAACGTTCATGCAATTCAACCAGTTTGTATTTGCCGGTCTGTGCATTAAAAAAACTTTCGACCGAAGGCGT